>DMKG01000269.1:3371-13963 GCA_003454415.1 Alphaproteobacteria bacterium | reverse complement strand
GTGAACATCATCACCATCAGCCTTTCCCTGTGGAGCCTGATGACGGCGGTCTGCGGGCTGGCGCAGAATTTCTGGCATCTGCTCGCCTCCCGCATTCTGGTGGGGGTGGGAGAAGCAGGCAGCGGCCCTGCATCCCATTCGCTGATCTCCGATTACGTGCCGCTGGAAACGCGCAGTTCGGCGCTGGCGATCTATTCGCTCGGCATACCGCTCGGCGTGATGATCGGATTTTCGGTGGGCGGGTGGCTGGAGCAGCACTATGGCTGGCGCGTGGCCTTTATGGGGGTCGGGCTGCCGGGAGTGGTCTTGGCGGCAGTGGTGCGGCTTACCCTGCGCGAACCCCCCAGAGGTCATGCCGATGGCAGGGTGGCGGCGGGCGCCGCCGAACAGCCCCCCCTGAAAGTGGTCGCCAGCGTCATGTGGAAGCGCAAATCCTTCCGCCATCTGGTGCTGGGCATTGGCGCGCAGGCCATTGCCGGTTATGGCGTCTTGCAGTGGACCCCCAGCTTTCTGCACCGCAGCTATCAGATGACCAGCAGCGAAATCGGACTGTCTCTGGCTTTCATACTTGGCGTCGGCGGCCTGGTGGGCACGATAGCGGGCGGCTATCTGGCGGATCACCTGGCCAAACGCGACACCCGCTGGCAATTATGGATTGCCGTTCTGGGAGGCCTGCTGGCCGCGCCGTTCAGTTTCGGGATCTATCTCTCCGATACCGCTTTCGCCACCCTGGCCTGGTTCGTGCCGCCCATCATTTTCGCTAATTTCTACCATGGTCCCATTTACGCCATGGCTCAGGCGCTGGCGCCCGTCAGAATGCGGGCCATGGCGGCGGCGGTGATGCTGTTCATGAGCAGTCTGATCGGTCTTGGCCTGGGGCCGCAGATTACGGGTATCGTCAGCGACCTGCTGCGCCCGTCTCTTGGCGAGGAATCGCTGCGTTATGCGCTGCTGATGGTTTCCATGGCGCATTTCTGGGCGGCAACGCATTTCTGGATATCGGCCCGCACCCTGCGTCAGGACTTGGCCTCGGTGCAGGAATAGGAGCATAATGGGAAATCGACCCAAAGCAGGGAGGAAACCATGAATCTGGGCGTTATCGCAAAGATCAGGGTGCAGACCGGCAAAAATTCCGAATTCGAGGCGGTTTTCGCCGAACTGGCGGCGGCCGTGCGCAAGAATGAACCCGGCTGCAATTTCTACGCTCTGCACAAATCAAAATCCGACCCGCAGCTCTATGTCGTTCTGGAACAGTACAAGGACGCCGCCGCCTTCGCCGCGCACCGGGAATATCCGCATTTCAGGGAAGGCGGCAGAAAAATGGGCGCCTGCATGGCCGGCGCGCCGGAGGTTGAACTGCTGGACGGGATTTAACGCATCCAACAACACACTCAACAAAAAGGGGAACAGCAATGACGGTAGGAATCGTGGCGAAGATCAAAGTTCAGGCGGGAAAAAACGCGGAATTCGAAGCGGTTTTCGCCGAGCTGGCGGCAGCCGTGCGCAAGAATGAGCCGGGCAACAATTTCTACGCCCTGCACCGGTCGAAAACCGACCCGCAGCTATATGTGGTGCTGGAACAGTACAAGGATATGGCTGCGGTCGCGGCGCACCGGGAATATCCGCATTTCAAGGAAGGCGGCAAGAAAATGGGCGCCTGTATGGCCGGCGCGCCGGAGGTTGAACTGCTGGACGGCGTATAGGCCCGGCCTGAAACAAATTCACAACAGCGATAGGGGAAGCACAGATGTCGATTGGAATCGTGGCGAAGATCAAGGTGGCGGAAGGCAAGAATGCAGAGTTCGAGACGGTCTTCGCCGAACTGGCGGGCGCCACCCGCAAGAATGAGCCGGGCTGCAATTTTTACGCCCTGCACAAGTCGAAGAAGGATCCGCAGCTTTACGTGGTTCTGGAAAACTACAAGGATCAGGCGGCGGTGGACGCTCATATGGGATCGGCGCATTTCCAGGCCGGCTTCAAGAAAATGGGCGCCTGCCTGGCCGGCGCGCCGGAAATCGAAATGCTGGACGGGGTGTGAATACCCCTGCAATTGCCGTGGCAATTGACTATATCTTATCATAGATTACGCACCGCCGGTGAGGCTGGCGGTGCGTTCGTCTTTTAAACGCCAGCAACCGAGCGACAACACAATAATGATCATCAGGGAGAAGTAAGTATGGCTTGGAATTATGCCGATATTTTCGAGGCCATTGCGGACAGGACGCCGCCGGAAACGCCTGCGCTTATCCACGCGGGGCCGGGCGGCAGTGAAGGCCGCGTCATTGGCTGGGGCGACTTCATGACCCGGACCAACCGTCTGGCGCGTCATTTTCTGGCGGCAGGGGTCGAAACGGGCGACAAGGTCGCCCATTACATGCGCAATACTCCCGCCTATGTGGAAGCCTATACTGCGGCGTTCAAGGCGCGGCTGGTGCATGTGAATGTCAATTTCCGCTATCTTGACGAAGAGCTGTGGTACATTCTCGACAATTCGGATTCCCGCGTGGTGGTGTTTGGCGCGGAATTCCGCGAACAGGTCCGGGCGCTGCGGCCGCGCCTTCCCGGCGTCAAATTGTGGGTGGAGGTTCCCCCCGATGACCGGCTGGATGCGGAAGTGGCGGATTTCGCCGTTTCCTTCGAGAAACTGGCGAATACGGGCGACGGTTCGCGGCTGGGGATAGAGCGTTCCGGCAAGGACATGCTGTTCATCTATACCGGCGGCACGACCGGAATGCCCAAAGGCGTGATGTGGGAGCATGAAGCCCTGTGGGACGCCACGGGAAGCGGCGCATCCCTGTTCAACCCGGACGCCCCCGCTCCAAAAAGCCCTGAAGAACACGCCGAAAGAGTGGCCGCCCTGCCTCTGCGGGCGAAGATGCTGCCCGCCTGCCCGCTGATGCATGGCACCGGCATGATTTCCGCCTTCAACAGTCACACCCAGGGCGGGTGTGTGGTGACGGTTCCCGAAATCAATCTTGATCCGGACGCCCTGTGGAAAACTGTGCAGCGCTATGGCGTCAACAGCATCGCCATTGTAGGCGACGCCTTCGCCAAGCCGATGCTGCGTTGCCTTGACGAAAACCCCGGCGCCTATAACCTTTCCTCCCTGTTCGGCATTCTTTCCTCTGGCGTGATGTGGAGCCCGGAGGTCAAGCAGGGCCTGTTACGGCATCATGCGAAAATGATTCTGGTGGACTCCTTCGGCGCCTCCGAAGCGGTCGGTTTTGGCCGTTCCCAGACCTCGGCCGAAGGCACGACCGAAGTTGCGAAATTCGCCATCGGCGATGACTGCAAGGTGTTCACAGAGGATCACCGCGAGGTGGAGCCGGGAAGCGGCGTACCGGGCTTCATCGCCCGATGCGGCGCCATTCCGGCCGGGTATTACAAGGACCCGGAAAAGACCGCCAAGACCTTCCCCGTCATCAACGGCGTGCGCTATTCCATACCCGGCGACTGGTGCACCGTGGAAAAGGACGGCACGCTGACCCTGCTGGGGCGCGGCTCGGTCTGCATCAATAGCGGCGGCGAAAAGATCTATCCCGAGGAAGTCGAGGAAGTGATCAAGACCCATCCCCAGGTCGAGGACGTGCTGGTGGTGGGCGTGCCCGATGAAAAATGGGGCCAGGCGGTGACCGGCGTCGTCAAACTGCTGCCGGGCGCCAATTTCAACGAGGAGGACCTGCGCGCCCATGTGCGCAAGAATCTGGCGGCCTACAAGGTGCCGAAACGCATGCTGCCCGCTGGCGTCGCCCTGCGCGCCGCCAATGGCAAGGCGGATTACAAATCCGCCGCCAATTTCGCCAAAACCTCTTTGGGTCTTCCGGTCTGAAACCCCGGGCCTGAAATCCCGGACTGACATTCATGACGCGGCGCGCCCACAGGGCGCGCCGGTTTTTCACGCCTGATCCGGTAACGCAAAGATCCTATAATCCATACTTATTGCGCAGCTTGCCAAAAATCTTGTAGATAGGAGAGATTGTTTCAAAACGCCCCAAAATTGAAAATCCTTCCCGTATATCAGTCAATGCTGGATCAAACGGCGTGTTCTGACAAGAGGCCGCGTTTTTTCAGCACCCGGATCAGCAGGACGAGCGCCGTTGCAGCGCCAAACAGCAGGAGGGGCGTGGTCAGGGCGTCAATCAGGGACATATCGTTCCAATAGGGGTGTTCGTAGGAGATCAGCACGATCATGCCCACGGTCCAGGTATAGACCGTCGAATAATCCTTGATCACCACGCGGCGCCAGTTGAAATCCATACCCGCCACGGCCTCGCGGTAATGGGTGAAACTGGGCCAGAAACGGTTCACCCGCCGGCAGTAGTCGCGATAGGCGTCCCCGAATTTCGCCTCCAGGAACTTCTCCTCCGTCGCGATGATGGACCAGTAGGCGAAGCCGAAAAAGGCAAGGCCCGGCACATAGGCCAGCGGGTTGTTATGCACCACGAACAGCCCCAGCAGCACCAGCGCATTCCCCACGTAAAGCGGATTGCGGCACACCGCGAACATACCGGAACTGACCAGCGTGTCCGCATGCACTTTCTTGTCCAGCCCGCCCCGCTTGATATAGGCCAGGCCGATCACCCAGGCGCGAAACCCCGAACCGGCCAGGGCCAGCCCGATCCCCGCCATGTCCGCCCAGAAATCGACGGCTTCATCGCCCAGTAACGGGCGGGGCGGCAGCATGATGAACAGCGCAACGAGCGCCGCGGGAAATACGAAATTGCGGTATTTGAAAAACCAGCCGCCAGCGCGCGTAAGCATGGGGGTCATCCTCTCATTTGACCGCGACCATGCCGCAGAAATTGTACCAACGGAAAAACATCTCCACGCTGCGGAAGCCCGCGCCTTTCAGCAGTTCGACATTTTCCTCCAGCCGGTAGGGGATCAGCACATTTTCCAGCGCCTCGCGTTTTTGCGAAATCTCCAGTTCCGAATAACCGTTGCGCCGTTTCAGATCGTAATAATAGTTGATGAAAAGCCGGTTGAGATCGCTGTCGGAAACCGTGAGCTTCTCGATCAGGATGAAACAGCCCCGCGCCAGCATCCCGTCAAAAATTTGCCTGACGAGCCGCTCCCGGTGCAAAGGGCGCACGAATTGCAGCGTCAGGTTCATCACCACCACCGAGGCGTCATGCAAGGGGGGCATTTTCTCGATATCGCTCAGAACCAGATCGACGGGCCGCGTGATTCCCAGGGCGTCGAGCTTTTCCCGCGCCTTGGCGAGCATTTGCGGAGAATTGTCCACCCCCACGAAACGCACGCCCGGGTCCACCGCATGGTGCAGCAGGGCCAAAGTTGTAGCGGTGGAACAGCCAAGATCGTACAATGCGGAACCGGCTTGGGCGAAACTCCCGGCCAGCTCGGCGGTCATGCGCTGCATTTCATCGTAAAAGGGGACCGAACGGCTGACCATATCGTCAAAGACGCGCACGGTTTCATCGCCGAACTTGAAATCGCTTTGGGGCTTCACTTCGGCGAAGACCGTATCCGCAGGCGTGTCGAGTTTGACATTCTTCAGGGAAGGAATTGACGCCAGGCGTTTATCTTCGGCCATACAATGCCTCACATATCAAGACAGTGGAAATCCGTGACAATCCGTCATACAGGGACTGGCCATGCAACTCAAGACAATCCGCGCCGAGGTCGAGAACCAGACGGCGATCCTCACCCTTTCCCGGCCCAAGCGCATGAATGCCTGGACCGGGCGCATGCATACCGAATATCGCTGGGCGCTGGCCATGGCCGAGGCGGACCGGTCCGTGCGGGTGATCCTTGTCACCGGCGATCCGGCAGGGGGCGCGTTCTGCGCCGGGGCGGATACGGCCGCCCTTGAAGGTCACGCGGAAAAGGGCGGATATGACGCGGGCACGGCGGAAGACATCGCCATGCCGGGCTATGGAGTGCGGCCTGAATTCGACGCCACCTTCGCCTATCATTTCGGCCTGAGCAAACCGGTCATCGCGGCCATCAACGGCGCCGCGGCGGGGGTTGGGCTGGTGCTGGCCTGTTATGCGGATCTGCGTTTTGCGGCGCGCGGCGCGAAATTCACCGCCGCCCATGGGCGTTTCAATTTTCCCGCGGAATTCGGCCTGTCCTGGCTGCTGCCGCGCATCGTGGGGCTGACCCATGCCCAGGACATTCTTCTGTCCTCCCGGGTGTTTCTGGCGGAAGAGGCGATGCAGATGGGCCTGCTGAACCGGGTGCTTGCGCCGGAGGAACTTCTGCCCCAGGCGAAGGCTTATGCCGACATGCTGGCGAAGACGGTGGCGCCCGGCAGTCTGCGCATGACCCGGCGGCAGATCTATGCGGGATGGCATCAGTCGGCGGCCGAAGCGGTGGCGGAATCCGAACGGCTGATGAACGACGCCATCACCCATCCGGACTACCGGGAAGGGCTCAGCGCCTGGCTGGCCAAACGCCCCGCCAGCTGGCGGGGGAAATGATCTTCCCCATTCCTCCTCAATCCGGATCGAAGGCGGATCTGTAATCCCGTTTCAGGGCCGGGTCCTGGTCCTGCTTGCGCAATATGCAGTTGCCGATCGCCAGAAAATCCAGTTCCGTTCCCATCATGCAGCGGAAGGCGTCTTCGGGAGTAGCCACGATCGGTTCTCCGCGCACGTTGAAACTGGTGTTGACGATGACCGGGCAACCGGTCAATGCCTGAAAACGGGTGATCAGCCCATGGTAGAGCGGGTTCGTCTCCGCATGCACTGTCTGGATGCGGGCGGAATTATCCACATGGGTAACCGCAGGAATGACGGAACGCGGCGCGTTCAGCCGGCTGATTCCGGTAAGCTTTTCTTCCTCCGCGCTCAACCTGCGCCGCCTGTCCGCCTTGACGTCCGCCACCAGCAGCATATAGGGGGAATCCCTATCCAGTTCGAACCATTCTCCCGCCTGTTCCCGCAGCACAGATGGCGCGAAAGGGCGGAAGCTTTCCCTGTATTTGATTTTCAGATTGAGCGTCCGCTGCATTTCCGGGGAACGGGCGTCGCCCAGAATGGAGCGGCCGCCCAGCGCGCGCGGGCCAAATTCCATCCGTCCCTGAAACCAGCCCACGGCGGCGCCAGAGGCTATGGCCGCAGCGGCGGCGTCCAGCATTTCCTCCTCGCTCAGGACGGAAAATCTCGCGCCCGCCGCAAGCAAACGCTGTTCCACTTCCGCCTGTGAAAAAGCGGGGCCCAGATAGCCGCCCGCCATTCCATCCCCTTTTGAAGGTGATTCGCGTGGTTGATCCTTGTACAGATGATAAGCGGCGAGCGCCGCCCCGACCGCCCCGCCGGCATCACCCGCCGCGGGCTGCACCCACAGATTTTCAAACGCCCCATCGCGCAGGATTTTCCCATTGGCGACGCAATTGAGCGCAACCCCGCCCGCCAGACACAGGTTTTTCATTCCCGTTTCCCGCGCCAGCGCCCGTGTCATGCGCAGCACGATTTCTTCGGTAACCGCCTGTACGGAGGCCGCCATGTCCATGTGAAACTCCGTAAGCGGACTTTCCGGCGCGCGCGGCGGCTGACCGAACAGATCCGCAAATTTCCGGCTGGTCATGGTCAGGCCCGCGCAATAATCGAAATAGGACTGATCCAGCCGGAAAGAGCCGTCGGATTTCAGGTCCAGCAGATGATCGAAGAATTTCTGCGCGTGGCGCGGCGCGCCATAGGGCGCAAGCCCCATCACCTTGTACTCGCCGGAATTGACCTTGAAACCCGTGTAATAGGTCACCGCGGAATAGAGCAATCCCAGGGAATGGGGGAAATGCATTTCCTGGATGATGTCCAGCGTCTTGCCGCGCCCGATGGCGGCGGAAGCGGACGCCCATTCCCCAACCCCGTCCAGGGTCAGGACCGCGGCCTCGTCAAATGGCGAAGGAAAGAACGCGCTGGCCGCATGGCTGAGATGATGTTCGCTGAACAGCAGCCGGTTGCGCCAGTCGAACCCTTCGTCCAGTTTGCGGAACTCGGCGCCCAGCAAATCCTTCTGGAACAGTTTTTCCCGCAGCCAGAGCGGGATCGCCATGCGAAAGGAACGAAAACCCCGTGGCGCGAAGGCGAGATAGGTTTCCAGAAGCCGCTCGAACTTCAGGAAGGGTTTGTCATAGAAGACGGCCAGGTCCACATCGCGCAGGGAAAGGCCCGCCGCGGAAAGGCAATAGGCAATGGCGTGGGACGGAAATCCCGGATCGTGCTTCTTACGGGTGAAGCGTTCTTCCTGCGCCGCCGCAAGAATACGGCCATCCCCGATCAGCGCCGCCGCGCTGTCATGGTAATAGGCCGATAGCCCCAGAATCTTCATCTAGAACAGCGTATAGATGAAAGGCGCCACCGCGGAGCCCTGCGTCAGCACCAGAAGACCGCCCAGCAGCGCCATCATGAGAAGCACCGGCGCGAGCCAGTATTTCTTCCTGTGTCTCAGGAAACTCCAGAATTCTGCAAGAAAACTCATGGCGGTTCAGAACTGGTTTTTCATGGACCCGGCGTCCGGCCCCGGCGGATCGCGCGGGATCCAGTAACTTTCCGCGTCACGGTCGAATTTCAGATGCAGCGGCCGCGCGCCAAAAATCCGCATCAACAGCCCCACCGGAGTGATCACCAGATAGAACATGACGCCCAGAACGAGAGGGTTGATCACCGCATGCAGCAGCAGGCCGAACCGGAACCACAGAACATTCAGCGGATGCAGGATTCGCGGCGCGATCAGCGCGGCGCCGGCAAAAACCGCTGACGCGGCCAGCCAGTAGGGCAGCAGCAGGCTGGCGCGCCACCAGGCAAGCACAGCCAGCAAGGTGAAAAAGCCGCAGAAAACCAGCCCGAACCCCCGGTCGGAGCCCATGCTGACGTCATGTTGTACAGCTCGATCTTCGTGATTCACGCCATCCCCTATCGCATGTAACGGCCGGTCAGATTTCCACGGCTATCGGGTTAGCCGCAGTTGCGCCAGTTTGCAAGAGCCAGCGTTTATTGACCTCCAGCACCAGACAGGTCAGCCGGTTCGTGTAATAGGCCCCGGTATCGATCCCGATGCGGTTTGGCCTGACTTCCACCTCCCGCCGGACGGAATGTCCATGAACGACAACCGCCCCGTGATCAGCCGCGCTTTCCAGAAAGGGCGCCCGGATCCAGATCAGATCGTCTTCCTCCTGCGCCTCCAGATCGACCCCGGGGCGGATTCCGGCATGGGCGAAGAAATATCCGCCCTCCCGGTGGCCATATTTCAGGTCATGCAGAAACTGATGCTCTGCGGGTGTCAGGGCCTTCGCCAGCTGCGCCGCCGCCCGGGCCATGGTTTCCGGCGCGGCGAATTCCGAAGGGGGGGAGACGCCAAAACTTTGCAGCGCCGCGTTTCCGCCCATGGCGATCCAGGCGCCGCCATTTTCGGGATGCCGGAGAAAATCCAGCAGCGCGGCCTCATGATTGCCGCGCAGACAGACTTTGGCGAACCCGTGGGGCTGATCCCCCATCGCCAGGGCCAGCACCTCCCGGCTTCCCGGCGCCCGGTCTATATAATCCCCAAGATAGATCAGAATATTGTTTGCCCAGCCCCTTGCGCCTGCATCTTCCGCGATCCGGCGATGCATCTCGCGCAGCAGATCATCGCGGCCGTGGATATCGCCAATGGCGTAGATCCGCCGCCCGGCCGGCACAGTGACGATGCTGTGACCGGATTTGCCGGCAAACCAGCGTTTCATCTGCTGCATCAGGGAAGGCATGTAATGAATATACATGAAATTGCGCCTGTTATCCCTACATATTGCAAATAAGCATCTCTCCCGCCGCATATTGGCTGGACGCGGCGTGGAAGGAGTGACGCGCCCGGATGAATTCGTAACGCCATACCGGTCACCCGCGCCTCCCCATGCCCTTCGGCAAGCAGCATAGAGTTGAAGTTGCTGTAAGCGGCGTTTGCATCTGCTAAGATCCTTTCATGCGTAATCCAGACAGCACCGCCGTCATCGAGGCGCGCGGCCTGACCAAACGGTTTGGGCCCGTTACCGCAGTGGACGGGATAGACTTCGATATCGCCGCCGGCTCCATCACGGCCTTGCTGGGAGGCAATGGCGCGGGGAAGACGACGACCATCGCCATGATACTGGGCCTGGTGGAGCCCAGCGCCGGAAGCATTCGCGTCTTCGGCCACGCCCTGCCCAAAAATTTTCATCGCGTGCTGCCGCGCATGAATTTTGAAAGCCCCTATGTGGACCTGCCTCATCGCCTGTCCGTCATGCAGAATCTGAAAGTCTACGCCAGGCTGTATGGCGTTGTGGATGCGGGCGCCCGCATCGCCCGTCTGGCCGCCGATCTGGAGCTGGAAAGCTTTCTTCACCGCCCCGTCGGCGATCTGTCGGCAGGACAGAAAACCCGGGTTTCGCTGGCGAAGTCCCTGATCAATGCGCCCTCGCTCCTGCTGCTGGACGAACCCACGGCCTCTCTTGACCCGGATACCGCCGACTGGGTGCGCGCCTATCTTGAAAATTACCGCCTTGCGCACCAGGCGACGATTTTGCTGGCCTCCCATAATATGGCGGAAGTGGAGCGTATGTGCGATCTGGTGCTGATGATGCGCCGTGGACAGATCGTGGACAGCGGCGCCCC
>DMKG01000269.1:0-3141 GCA_003454415.1 Alphaproteobacteria bacterium | reverse complement strand
GAACAGCGGCGCCCCCGGCGCGCTGGTCGAGCGGTATGGGCGGCGAAACATGGAAGAAGTGTTTCTGGACATTGCGCGGGGCACCGGCAAGGGGGCGGCGCTTGCAGCGGCGGGAGCAAAAGCTGAGCCATGAACATGAACGGCGCAACCCCGCCTCTGGGACCTGAAGTCAGACAGACCGACAGCGCCCTTTACCGCATTGGCGGTATGGTGATGCGTTACATTTTCCTGCTGCAGGGGTCCTGGCCCAGGGTGCTCGATCTCTGGTACTGGCCAACCCTGCAAATGGTGATGTGGGGGTTCATCACCTCCTTCCTGCATCAGAACAGCAGTTTTTTCGCCCATGCTTTCGGCGTGCTGCTGGGGGCGGTGATGCTGTGGGATGTGATGTTCCGGGGACAGATGGGATTTGCGCTTTCTTTCTTCGAGGAAATCTGGTCGCGCAATCTTGGTCATCTTCTGGTCAGCCCGCTGCGGCCGCGCGAATTCATCTACGCCCTTTTGAGCATGAGTGTGCTGCGCACCGTTTTCGGAATATTTCCGGCGACGCTGCTGGCGATCTGGTTTTTCGGCTTTAATGTTTACGCTCTGGGGCTGATGCTGGCGGCGTTCTTCATCAATCTCATCATGTCCGGCTGGTCCATGGGCCTGCTGGTCTCGGGTCTGGTCCTGCGGTATGGCATGGGCGCGGAAAGTCTGGCCTGGGCCCTGATCTTCGGCCTTGCGCCGCTTTGCGCCGTCTATTATCCGGTGGCGATCCTGCCGCAATGGGTTCAGTGGATTTCCTGGGGCCTGCCGCCGTCCTATGTTTTTGAAGGCATGCGGGCCGTGATGATCGACAGGGAAATACGCGCCGATCTGCTTGTGAGCGCGCTGGGGCTCAACGCGGTTTATCTCAGCGCCGCGTCATGGTGGTTTCTCGACTGTCTGAAATCGGCGCGGCGTAATGGCAAACTGCTTCAGGTCGGAGAATGATTTACTGGTTTTCTCCGCTTTCGCCGGTCAGCAAGCGGGTTTCGCCGATCTTCATCACCCATAAATCCTCATCGGCATAACCAAGAGCGCGGCCGGCTGCGAGAAAGCGGCGCGGCGGCTCGAACACCGGCTCCTCAGTCAATTGCACGGTTCCCCAATGCATTCCGACGAGCTGCCGGGCGCCGATATCACGGCCGATCTGCACGGCCTCTTCTGGCGTCGCATGGGAGGCGTGCATGATGGTTTGCGGTTCATAACCGCCGATGCCGATCATGGCGGTGTCGAACGGGCCATGACGTTCGCCAATCTGGCGGAAAACTTCTCCATAGGCGCTGTCGCCGCCAAAAAACAGATGCCGCCCGCCGCCGCGCAGGGAAAACCCGGCCCACAGGGTGCGGTTGGTGTCATGGGCATTGCGGCGTGACCAGTGCACCGCAGGCAGAGCAGTGATTTCCAGACCGTCCAGGCAAAAGCTTTGCTCCCAGTCCAGCTCCACCACACGCTGGAACCCGCGGCGCAGAAAAAACGATCCCAGACGCAGGGGGACCACTACCTGAATGGCGTCCTTGTTGGGAAGACGCCGCAGGGTGACTTCATCCAGATGGTCGTAATGGTTATGGCTGATCAGCAGTACATCGGCCGGAGGCAGTAGATGCGTGGGGATGCCGCTCTTGACGAAACGTTTGGGGCCGAACCGGTTAGGTCCCGCATAATCCGCCAGATAGGGATCGGTGAGAATCGTCTTACCTGCAAGACGGATCAGAAACGAAGCATGGCCCAGCCAGGTCAGACTGTCTGCGCCATTCGCAAGTTGCAGCGCGGCGAACGCCCGGCGTTCGCTTATGACATGGCCGTCCGGCACTTCCACGGGCTGACGGGAATTGAGCGCCATCCGCGCAAGAAACCGAAGCATGGCGCGCATGTCGGCGTCACGCATCGGACTGCCCGGCGGGTTACGGAACAGACCGTTCGGAAGGTGATGCGCGGGCCTTCCTTTTGCCCCAGGGGCGTGCTCTGGAATACGCCGGGGACGGGCGCGGCTGAAACGCCAGTTCCGGGAGGGTGTGTATTGGTTCATGGAGCAGAAATATAATGAGCCAGCCCGGAAAATGAAAGCGTAGCGGCGCTCTGGTGAAGAAACCATTTTGTCAGATCCGAAAACAACTTCTAACCATTTATGATTCATGGAGATTTTTTTATGTTCTTTCCCCCTATTGACCGGACAGAATCTAAGGACAAGCCGGGTGTGTCCAGGGTTCGGATATTGGCGGCCAGGGCAGAGCGTGTTCCGGAAAGGATTTTTTATCCACGGGCGCAGACTGTCACAATTTCGTAACGCGCCGCCTTTAGAAGCACATTTCAGTATGTCACTTTAGAACGATGGAAACCTGACTTTCCGTCGGCAAGAGGACGGTGCGATGCAAGTCAGAAATGTGCTTTTCCTATGCACGGGGAATTCCGCCCGCAGCGTGATGGCGGAAGCGCTTCTGAACGATCTGGGCAAGGGCCGCTTCAGGGCCTATAGCGCCGGCAGTCATCCCACAGGGGAAATCAACCCGCTGACCCTGGATACGCTGCAACTGGCGGGGATACGCGTCGACGGACTGCGCAGCAAATCCTGGAACGAGTTCAGCGGTCCGGATGCGCCCGTGCTCGATTTCGTCTTCACCGTATGCGACAACGCCGCGGGTGAGGCCTGTCCCCTATGGCCGGGCCAACCGGTAACCGCCCATTGGGGGTTTTCCGACCCTGCGTCCTTTACCGGGATCGAGACGGAGAAGCGCGCCTTTTTTCAGGAAATCTTCCGCCAGATCCGCACGCGAATCGAGCTGTTTGTCAGCCTGCCGCTCGACAGTCTGGACAGGCTTTCCCTGCAGCGCCGGCTGGATGAAATGGGCGAACGCCCTGAAAATCCAGTCCATCGCCTTCCGGGATGATGCGCCATTAACATCAGCCTCACAAAACGCCTGACGGCCGAATTCACCGGCAGCGCCTTTCTGCTTGCCGCGATCATCGGCTCCGGCGTCATGGCGGAAAACCTGGCGGGGGGCAACATCGCCCTTGCCCTATTGGCGAATACGGTTTCCACCGGCGCCATGCTGGCCGTGCTGATCCTGGTATTCGGTCCGGTTTCCGGCGCGCATTTCAATCCGGCCGTAAGCGTGG
>DMKG01000050.1:3729-8625 GCA_003454415.1 Alphaproteobacteria bacterium | reverse complement strand
GAAAAGGATGAAACGCCGGACCAGGAGACCTGGGAGGCCGATGCCGCGCCGGGCGCGCCAAAAAACGCCGATGAGATTTTGAAAATCGCCATCATCGGACGGCCGAATACCGGTAAATCCACACTGGTCAACCGGCTGCTTGGCGAACAACGCATGATCACGGGGCCAGAAGCTGGCCTTACCCGTGATGCGATCAGCACGGTTCTGCGCTGGAAGGACAGACAGTTCCTTCTTTCAGATACGGCGGGGATGCGCAGGAAAGCCCGGGTAAGGGAGCGGCTGGAGCAGATGTCGGTTGCGGACGCAAAACGGGCGATGGATTTCGCAGATGTGGCTGTGGTGCTGATAGACGCCATGAATCCCTTTGAAAAACAGGACCTGCAGATTGCAGATATGGTGGTGCGCGAGGGGCGAGCCCTGGTCATCGCCGTAAACAAATGGGATCTGATTGAAAATCCGAAAGAGCTTCTTTCAGAGTTGCGTGACAAACTGGATTTTTCACTGTCGCAGGCCGTGGGAGCGCCGCTGGTGTGCCTGTCCGCACTCAGCGGGGAAGGCGTGCAACAACTGCTTCCCGCTGTGGAGAAGATTTACAAGGTATGGAACCGGCGTGTGTCGACAGCGGTGCTCAACCGGTGGCTGGCGCAAACCATTGAACGTCATCCACCGCCTGCGGTGCAGGGCCGGCGGATTAAGTTGCGCTATATGACCCAGGTTGGAACAAGGCCGCCGTCATTTGCAATTTTTTCAACCAGGTCGGAGGCATTGCCTGATTCTTATGCGCGGTTTCTTGTCAACGGCCTGCGGCGGGATCTGGGTTTTCCCGGCGTGCCAATACGGCTGCATCTGCGCAGCCGCGAAAACCCCTATCTGACAAAAAAATAGGCAAAGTGTTCTGCTCATTCTTCAGGAGTTGCGCCTGATTATGAGAAAGTGTTGCCGCTTCGCAACTTTAGCTCGGGTATTTTTTTCAGAAAATTCAGGCTTCTTCAACACTGCGCGCGCACGCGCGCAAAAATTCCCCGAAAACGGAATACTGGGAATTGGTGTGACGAATCACAATATACATTCTATATTTATTAACCATTTAAGAGGCACAGTTGTTGCACGTGCCGGTAAAGGTCTGGCGGCCAGTGATTTCAGTCAGGCCGATAATAAGAAAACATCAGCAGAGAGGGGACAGCGCAACGGGGGCAGTGTTTAGGCAAGGGAAAGGTGTGCCATGAACGACGTCTTCGACCTCTTCAACGAGGTTTATTCCCGCGAAAAGCAGGAAGCGATGAGCCTGCAGGATTATCTGCTGGGCTGCCGGGATCATCCTGAATATTTCGCCAGCGCAGCAGAGCGGCTGCTGTCCGCTATTGGCGAACCAGAGATCATCGATACGAGCAATGATCCCAGACTGGGGCGGATTTTTCTGAACCGCACCATCAAACGCTATCCGGCCTTCAAGGATTTCTACGGAATGGAAGACACCGTGGAACGTATCGTCGGTTATCTGCGATATTCCGCCCAGGGACTGGAGGAGCGGAAACAGATCCTTTACCTGCTCGGACCTGTGGGGGGCGGCAAATCCTCACTTGCGGAGCAATTGAAACGCCTGATGGAGGACAGACCCGTTTACGTCCTGAAAGTAGGCGACAAAATCAGCCCGATCTTTGAATCTCCCCTGGGGTTGTTCAATCCCGAGCGTATGGGAGATCTGCTGGAAGAGAAATACGGAATCGGCCGTCACCGCCTGAGAGGGATCGTTTCGCCCTGGGCGGTGAAACGGCTGGATGAACTGAACGGAGATATTTCCAAATTTTCTGTCGTGAGGCTCATGCCTTCGAAGCTGCGGCAGATTTGCGTGGCGAAGACCGAACCCGGAGACGAGAACAACCAGGATATTTCGGCCCTTGTCGGCAAAGTGGATATCCGCAAACTGGAGCATTTCAGCCAGAACGATCCCGACGCCTATAGTTACAGCGGCGGCCTCAATCTGACCACCCAGGGGCTGCTTGAATTCGTGGAAATGTTCAAGGCGCCCATCAAGGTGCTGCATCCGCTGCTGACCGCCACGCAGGAAGGAAATTATCTGGGTACGGAAAGTTTTGGCGCTTTCCCTTATGAAGGAGTGGTGCTGGCGCACTCGAACGAAGCTGAGTGGCAGCAATTCAAGTCCAATAAAAACAACGAGGCGTTTCTGGACCGCATATCCGTCATCAAGGTGCCTTACTGCCTTCGGGCTTCGGATGAAGCGCGAATCTATCAGAAGCTGCTGCGCGACAGTGAACTAGGTTCGGTTTCCTGCGCGCCGGATACGCTGGAAATGCTCGCGCGTTTCAGCGTTCTGACCCGGCTGCGCAAGCACGAGAACTCAACCCTCTATTCAAAAATGCGGGTCTATGATGGTGAAAACCTGAAGGACACCGACCCCAAGGCGCGCTCCATGCAGGAATACCGGGACGCGGCGGGTGTTGACGAGGGTATGAGCGGCGTGAGCACGCGCTTTGCCTTCAAGGTGCTGTCGCAAACCTTCAACCATGATCTGGAAGAAGTCGCCGCCGATCCTGTGCATCTGATGTATGTGCTGGAACTCGCCCTGCGGCGCGAGCAGTTTCCGGATGAAACAGAGGCCGCCTATCTGGAGTTCATCAAGTCCGAACTGGCCCCGCGTTATGCTGAATTCATCGGCAACGAGATTCAGAAAGCCTATCTGGAATCCTATTCGGACTATGGGCAGAACCTGTTCGACCGTTATATTTCCTATGCCGACGCATGGATTGAAGACGATGACTACAAGGATCCGGATACGGGCCAGATTTTCAACCGCTCGGTTCTGGATGCGGAGCTTTCGAAAATCGAAAAGCCTGCAGGGATCGCCAATCCCAAGGATTTCCGGAATGAGGTCGTCAAATTCGCATTGCGCGCCCGCGCCAGCAATGACGGCAGAAATCCGTCTTGGACCAGCTATGAGAAACTGCGCGAGGTCATCGAAAAACGCATGTTCGCCCAGGTGGAGGATCTGCTCCCGGTCATCAGTTTTGGCGCGAAGAAGGACCATGAACTTGACGCGAAGCATTCGGAGTTCGTCAAGCGCATGGTGGGCCGGGGATATACGGAGCGGCAGGTTCGCCGTCTGGTCGAATGGTATATCCGCGTGAACAAGGCGGGTTAGTGGAGAAAGTCAGTCTGGAGTTGAAGTAATGCATCACCATTTCATAGACCGGCGGTCCAATCCAAAGGACAAGAGCCTTGGAAATCGCCAGCGATTCCTGCGGCGGGCCCGGGCGCGGATCAAGGAAGTGGTGAACAAATCGGTGCAGGAACGTAATATTACCGATGTCGCGGGCGGCGGAACCATCACCATTCCCGCCAAGGGAATAGAGGAGCCGCGCCTGCGCAACGCGAGCGCGGGCGGGGACCGGGACCGCGTCTTTACCGGCAACCGCGAGTATCTGACCGGGGATCATATCGACAAGCCGCCCACGGGCGCCGGCGGGCAAGGGAAACAGGGTTCAGAGGATGGTGATGGAGAAGAGGATTTCCGTTTCTCCCTGACGCGTGAAGAGTTCCTCGATCTTTTTTTCGAAGATCTCGAGCTTCCGGATCTGGTGAAGACGACACTCCAGGAGGTTCCAAACTACAAGCTGCAACGCGCCGGGCATTCCTCTTCCGGCACGCCCTCCAATCTCAATGTGCTGCGGACCATGCGCAACGCGCAGGGAAGGCGTATTGCGCTGCACCGCCCTTCGCGCGCCTCCATGGAGCGCCTGGAAAAGGAGATTTCCGAATTGCGCGCCAGGCAGGTTCTGGATGACGAAGAACAGGTGAGGCTGACGAATCTGGAAAATGAACTGGCCGCATTGCAGCGGAAAGTGCGGGTGGTCCCTTATATTGATCCGGTTGACATCCGTTATAACCGTTTCGAGGCGAAGCCGGTTCCCAATAGCCGGGCTGTGATGTTCTGCCTCATGGATGTTTCCGGCTCCATGGGCGAACGCGAGAAGGATCTGGCCAAGCGTTTCTTCATGCTGCTGCACCTGTTTCTTCACCGCCGTTATGAGCGGGTAGAAGTAGTGTTCATCCGGCACACTCATCACGCGGAAGAGGTGGACGAGCAGACCTTCTTCTACAGCCCGGAAACGGGCGGGACGGTCGTAAGTACGGCGCTGCTGGAAATGCAGCGCATCATCAAGGAGCGCTATCCGGCCAGCACCTGGAATATCTATGCGGCGCAAGCGTCCGACGGCGAGAACTTCTCCGGGGATTCCGAGCGCTGTAATGAACTTCTGGCGGCCGAAATCATGCCGCTGGTGCAATATTACGCCTATATCGAAATTCTGGATGAGCGTGAATTCGACATCTTTCAGGATGCGCGTTCGGGCGCGGCCCTGTGGCGGGCTTACCAGGATATTGCGGATCACTGGCGTAACTTCGCCATGAAGCGGATCGCCAAGCACAGCGACATCTATCCGGTTTTCCGTGAATTGTTCGCGCCGAAGACATTGGAAAGGGCCGGTTAGATCCCGGGAGTTTTTTTAACAGTGGCGGAAGCATGATCAGCAAAGCAAAAAGCATTCTCCTCTATGAAGGATCCGACTGGAATTTCCCGACGCTTGAGAAAACCTACAAGGCGATAGAGGAAATTGCGCTGGACGATCTGGGCCTTGACGTCTACCGCAATCAGATTGAAGTCATCTCTTCCGAGCAAATGCTGGACGCCTATGCGTCCGTCGGCATGCCGCTGATGTATCAGCACTGGTCTTTTGGAAAACGCTTCGCACGCGACGAAATGATGTACCGCAAGGGTTATCAGGGACTGGCGTACGAAATCGTCATCAACTCCAACCCCTGCATCGCCTATTTACAGGAAGAGAATACGCTAACCATGCAGGCGCTGGTGATCGCCCA
>DMKG01000050.1:0-3574 GCA_003454415.1 Alphaproteobacteria bacterium | reverse complement strand
GCCGATGCAGACGCTGGTGATGGCGCATGCTGCATTCGGGCATAATCATTTTTTCAAGAATAATTATCTTTTCAAGCAGTGGACGGATGCGGACGGGATATTGGAGTATCTGCAGTTCGCCAAAAGCTATATCGCCAAATGCGAAGACAGGCATGGCCCCCAAGCGGTTGAAGAAATTCTGGACGCTGCGCACGCCTTGATGGATTTTGGCGTGTTCCGTTACCGCCGTCCTCCCCCACTTACCACACGCGAAGAGGAAAGCAAACTGCGCGCCCGTGAAGAATATGAAACGCGCACATTCAATGATCTGTGGCGTACGCTCCCCTCAAAAGCCCGGGACGCCAAGCTGAGCGAAACCGAGGAAGAGCGGGGAAACCGCCGCAGGCTGATGAAGCTGCCGCAGGAAAACATTCTGTATTTCCTGGAAAAGTTCAGTCCGGTGCTGGAGTCGTGGCAGCGGGAAATTCTGCATATTGTCCGAACCATCGCACAGTATTTCTATCCGCAAAAGCAGACCAAGGTGATGAACGAAGGCTGCGCGACGTTCGTGCATTATTATATCGTGAACAAGCTTTACGATCAGGGGCGCATCAGCGAAGGGGCGCTTCTGGAAATTCTCCACAGCCATTCCAATGTGGTGATGCAGCCCGGCTTTGATGATCCGCGCTATGGCGGGATCAATCCCTATGCTCTGGGATTTGAAATGATGTGCGACATCCAGCGTATCTGCACAACACCGACAAAGGAAGACCGTCAGTGGTTTCCCGAGATCGCCGGCAGCGGAGACTGGCGTTCTGCGCTGAAACATGCATGGGCCAATTACCGGGACGAATCCTTCATCCTGCAATATCTTAGTCCGCATCTGATGCGCAAATTCCGCATGTTCCTGATTTCAGACCGGGAAGACGATAGTCATTACACAGTCGAAGGCATTCATGATGAAGCGGGATTCCGCAAGGTGCGCACGGCGCTCGCGCGGTCCTATGACATCAGCCGTATGGAGCCGGATATTCAGGTCTGGGATGCGGATCTGAAAGGCGACCGCTGTCTTAGCCTGCGCCATACTGCACTCGACCGGATTCCGCTCGATGTGAAGGAAAGGGATCAGGTGCTGCGGTATCTGCGGCGCCTGTGGGGTTATGATGTCAGCATAACCAGCGTCGACCGGGACTCCGGCGAAGAGCTGACAGAGGCGCGTCTGACAGAGGACAAGCTGAAAGTATCCACCGGCGTTGGCTGAGGGATACGTCGCACGCGGCATGCCGGCGCTGTTCGCCCGGCATGCCGGTGACGTCGCCTATTTACTTGCGCGATTGCAGAGGTCTGTATTTGCGCTCGATCTCACCGGTATATAATTGCCGCGGACGGCCGATTTTCTTCCCCGGATCTGTGATCATTTCATTCCATTGCGCCAGCCAGCCAACCGTGCGGGCCACCGCGAAATTCACGGTGAACATGGAGGGGGGGAAACCCAGGGCGCGCTGAATGATGCCGGAATAGAAGTCGACGTTCGGATAAAGCTGCCGGTCGATAAAATACTGGTCCTTGAGCGCGATTTCCTCAAGCTTCATGGCGATCTGTAACAGCGGGTCGTGCTTGATGCCCAGGATACCAAGCACTTCATGACAGGTCTGGCGCATGACGGTCGCGCGCGGGTCATAATTCTTGTACACGCGGTGCCCAAAGCCCATGAGCTTGCTGTGGTCGTTCTTGTCTTTCGCCCTGGAGATGAAGGCCTTGATATTATCTACGCTGCCGATCTCCTGCAGCATGTTGAGCGCCGCCTCGTTGGCGCCGCCATGGGCAGGTCCCCAAAGGCTTGCGATGCCTGCTGCGATACAGGCGAAGGGGTTGGCGTCGGAGGAACCTGCAAGCCGCACGGTCGAGGTGGAGGCGTTCTGCTCATGATCCGCGTGCAGAATGAAAATCCTGTCCATGGCGCGGGTGATGACCGGATCGACATGATAGGGCTCGGCGGGCACCGAAAAGCACATATGCAGGTAATTTTCCGCATAACTGAGATCGTTGCGCGGATAGACGAATGGCTGTCCAAGGGAATATTTATAGGCGCAGGCGGCAATGGTCGGGATTTTTGCGATCATCCGGTAAGTGGCGACCATTCTCTGATGCGGATCGTTGATATCCGTGGAGTCGTGGTAAAAAGCCGACAGCGCGCCAGTGACCCCGCACATGACCGCCATGGGATGGCTGTCACGCCGGAACCCCCGGAATACGGTCAGGATCTGTTCATGCAGCATGGTGTGCATGGTGATGTCGCGGGCAAATTTTTCCTTTTCTTTCTTATTGGGCAATTCGCCATACAGCAACAGGTATGAGGTTTCCATGAAGTCGCTTTTTATGGCGAGTTCATCGATGGAATAGCCGCGGTGGCGCAGAATGCCCGCCTCGCCATCTATATAGGTGATGTTGGAATCGCAGCTTGCAGTAGAGGTGAAGCCGGGATCATAGGTGAACATGCCGGTTTCGGCGTACAGCTTGCGCACATCGATGACGCTTGGTCCCTGGCTGCCATGCAGGACTGGCAGTTCCAGGGTCTTGCCGCCATAGTTCAGGGTGACGGAATCCATTTTTCCATCATTCGCTGCCGCTTTTTTCATCACTTTTGATTTTGCCGCCCCTGCGCTTTTTTCCTTTTTCATCCAGAACTCCTGTCAAATAGGGTTGCCTTGTCCCTTCTTCCGATACTCTTGGTGCGGATTTGACACTCGCTGCCCTCCTGACGTCCACCCATTGACGGGAAGGTCAAATCCTGAATTCCACCAGCTATTTATACTTGCTCCCAGTACGCATGATCCTAACATTCGCAAACGGGTTTCCCAATAAGTTATGCGCGAGTCAGGAACGCGCCCCCGCCGGGTGACCATTAAGCACATCTACGCCTGGCTGGCACAATAAATCAATTACAGGCTTTGATCTTTTATCCGCGCGACGCTTTCCTCCCGTCCCAGCGCATGGAGAACATCAAATATTCCCGGTGAAGTCGCAGAACCGGTCAGCGCCGCCCGCAGGGGCTGCGCCAGCTGCCCGAGTTTAAGGCCATGTTCTGCGGCCTCACGCCGCACCGTGGCCTCCACATCTTCCGGGGTCCAGGCCTTGAGGGCTGCAAGCTGCGGCGCCAGCCTGCCGAGACGAACCCTTGCGTCCTGGCCCAGCAGTTTTTCTGCAGAGGCGTCCATGTTCAGAGGCCGTTCCGCGAAAAGGAAGGCGGCGCTTTTCGCCAGCTCCACAAGATTGCTGGCGCGTTCCTTCAGGCCGGGCAGGGCGGTCTTCAGCCGCGCGAGCGCGGTATCATCGAGTCCGATCCCCAGCACATGGGGAATGAAGTCGCGGATGACGGGAAACAGGGCCTCGGCCGGCAGATTGCGCAGATACACGCCATTCAGATTTTCCAGCTTGGCGAAGTCGAAACGCGCTGCGGATTTTCCAATACCCGATAGACCGAACCATTCGATCGCCTGTTCCGTGGAGATGATTTCATCATCGCCATGCGACCAGCCAAGCCGCAGCAGATAGTTGCGCAGAGCGTCGTGTAGGGGAAGAGGGGAGATCTCGG
>DMKG01000303.1:8311-10602 GCA_003454415.1 Alphaproteobacteria bacterium | reverse complement strand
ACCCCTGCGCCTCCAGCACCGCTCTGGAAACGATGTTCTCAGAGGCGATCAACTCGATCTGGGTCTGTTGACGGCGAAGCTCCAGAGCAATGGCTTCCGCTACCGCCGGATCGCCGGCCGCCAGATCATCGCTGAAAAAACCTTGGGAAGCTCTTGGCGAAACCTGATTGACTGCTGACATGCTGCGCTCCCGTAAAAGACGCTTCATAACACGGCGTGATGATTCCGCCAAGGAGGCCCCCGCTCCGGAATTACCGGCAAACCCGGACAAAATCGAATAAATCAAGTAATTACAGAAATGTTAGCGAAAGAACAGAGAGCGATTAACTAAAAATTATCCACTGTGAAGCAAAGTAATTGTATTCAGGCAGTATATCGTTCTTTTATCCTGCCGCTTATTCAATAGCAGGCCCAGACATGAAAGAAGACAACCCCGATACAGCGCCAGCAGGTAAGGCCCTGCGGTTGACCGCCGACATCATCAAAGCCTATCTCAGGAATAACGCATTGCCTAAAGAGCAATTGAGCTCCCTGATCCTTTTAGTTCATAAGGCGCTGAGCCATCAGGAAGAAGACAGCGGCGTTCCCGCAAATAATGTCAATCAGCCGGCCGTGCCTGTCCGTAAATCCATTACGCCGGATTATCTGATTTGCCTGGAAGATGGAAGGCAGCTGAAAATGCTCAAACGCTATCTGCGTTCGCATTTCAAAATGACGCCAGATGAATACCGCGCCAAATGGGGTCTTCCAGCCGACTATCCCATGGTGGCGCCCAATTACGCACGAAAGCGTTCCGAATTCGCAAGACAGGCAGGGCTAGGGCATGGCGCGACGCCACGCAGGAAAAAAACCTGATCCTCCGGCTCAATCCTGCGCCTCGCTAACTTCCATCTTCAGTATACGGTCGACACGGAACGTGCGTTCTTCGCCACGGTTCAGACAACGGGCCTTCAGGCTGGGAAATGCCTTGCCAAGGTAGGTTTCTTCACCCACTCGCAACGGTATGATCACGCGCTCAGACCTTGTGTCATTGGCTTTGAGATAGGTGATCTTCACTCTGGTCTTTTCCCGGATGGCCTTCTGGATGAAGACGATCTTCTCTTTCAGTGGCATTTCGCTTTCCGACAGCCGGTAGTGATAGCCGGTGAGGAATTCATGAATGCGGTAATCGGTGCGGATATCCTGCCTCCTGATCCGTTTCTTCAGGTAAACGCCCTCAAAGGAGGTGCAACGGCTGAGCGCGACATACATCTGACCGGCTGCAAATGCGCCCTGCCCGATATCGATCATCACATGATCGAAGGTCTTGCCCTGGCTTTTGTGAATGGTGATGGCCCAGGCCAGACGAAAGGGGAATTGCGTGAAGGCGCCAACCGGTTCCGTGACGATGACGCCTTCATCCAGGGAATACCGGTAGAGTTCCCAGGTATAGGGGTAGACTTGAACCGTTTCCCCTTCCGCGTCCTGCAGGGCCACATCCAGATAATATTCCCCCTCTTCGTCCTTCTGATAAGCCTCTATGATCCCGATACTGCCATTAACCCATCGTTTTTTGCTGTCGTTATTCAGCAGCATGATCTGCGCCCCGGTCTTGAATTGCAGATCCGTCGAAGTCGGAAAATATTCTTTTCCAAAATCACCGGCGATATGCGCTTTGGAAACATGAAATCTGCCTTTCAGGTCCCGGAGCTTCGCGTCATTGATTTCGTCGGCAATACGGTTGGTGGCCGTGAGGCTGATGAATAATCCATTCTCAGACCCTGGATCATTGGGGTGCAGCGCGGGCGCATGACGGCTGTTGAGGCGTTCCAGATCGGATTCCTCAAGGCTGTTATTCCGAATACGGTTCAGCAAATCTATGAAGTCAGGGTCTTTCTGGCGGTAGACCTTCTCCAGTTCAATAATCTCCAGAGGCGCCGATTCCATGACATGGGCGCTGAAGAAATAGGGTGACTGGTAAAAAGAGGAAAATATCGCTCTTTCCTGACTGGTGACCACAGGCGGAAGCTGATAGAGATCTCCCACGAAAATCATCTGCACTCCGCCAAACGGCCTGTCGGAGTCCGGTCCGTGCATACGCAAGAAAACGTCGATGCAGTCCAGCAAATCCGCGCGCACCATCGAAACTTCATCAATAATGATGGTATCCAGTCTCTTGTAAAGCCTGGTCTTGTCCCAGCGTGGTTTGATGGTCTTCTCTTTAATTTTCTGAGGCGTGACATCAACATAGAAGTTGAAAAAACTGTGGATGGTCTGCCCCTTGACGTTCAGCGCAGCCACCCCGGTAGGGG
>DMKG01000303.1:1923-8087 GCA_003454415.1 Alphaproteobacteria bacterium | reverse complement strand
GCTTTTTGCGTGTCGTCGCGCAGAAATGCGTGAGAAGGGTGGATTTCCCTGTCCCCGCCCTGCCAGTAATAAACAGGCAGCGGTCCGTATTCTCCATCAGATAGAGCGCCTGCCGGAGCCGGTCGTTTATCTCTATGGCGGTATTTTCTCCCGCGTTCAAGACGAGGCCAGATCCTTCAGAAATTCACGTATGCGTCTTGCGTTGACGCCGATATCGCTCTGTCCGAAACGGCTGACGGAGCGCATGTCGACCCTGCTTCCATCTGGTGCGGGCGTGATGCGAATGACGACATCATCGCGGAATTTCATCATCCTGGTTTGCGCCACAGCCTCTATTCTTCCCTGTTCAGGGTCAGCGCCGGCAAGCTTCCATCCGCGCGCTTCGACCAGTTTCCGCGCACGGGCAAACGTCTCGGGCGGGGGCAGATCCAGCATGAGCGGGGTGATATCCGGATAGGCGGATTTCTGCATCGCCGCCACCGCCACGCCGCCATAATCTGAAGGATTGGGAGCGTCCGCGCGCAACGGCAAAATGTCGACGAAATCTGGCGGATTATCCGTATCCGTTGTAATATCGTGAATGGGAGGGACGCTAAAAGCGTTAAACACATGCGGCGCCACAGGAGCCAGCAATAAGCAGGAAATTACAACGCCACTCAGCGCAAGCTTACGGCCGGGCGCGCGCCGTGTCTGATACATTCCTATCGAAGAGACCGCAAGGGAAACAAGGCCAAGGGCGACGCCCAGCAGAAACAGTCTGAATCCTGTTTCGGGTTTCAACATCCCCTGGCTGAGCCCCAGGAAACCCGCGAATGCGACGAAGAAAGCAAAAAGAGCCAAACTGCCGCCAGTAATAGCAGTGCGGGAAGTCCGGTTGTGGGAGTGTGAAGGCGATTCCGCCATGATCCTGCCCCCCTTATAGGCCCGGCTGCGTTCTTCCGGCGCCCGGTGGTCCCTATTTAATCCGTGATGGTTGCTGGTCTTTGCCCATGATATATTTCAGCTTTGCCATGGCCTGCCGGCTCAATATGCTTTCACCGGCTGAGGCTGGCCCGATAATGGCCGCCTCAAGCCCGGTGACCGGGTCAATTGCCGAAACCTTGACGGAATTGCCGATCCTGACAAATTCGAACAGATAGTCCTGATCTGGTTCTGTGGGCATCGTCCGCCTCAAATGCGCTATTCATGCAGCGCGGTTCAACTGATGCTTGGTCCACACCTTGTCGAGGGCGACGACAAGCTGTTCCATCATTGCATCCGTGTGCAGAGGATTGGGGGTAAAGCGAAGCCGCTCCGTGCCGCGTGGCACTGTCGGGTAATTGATCGGCTGCACGTAAACCTGATGGTCGTACAGCAGTTCGTCGGAAATACGCTTGCAGAGATCCGCCGCTCCAACCAGCACGGGAACGATATGGCTTTGGGAAGGCATGACCGGCAGGCCCGCATCCAGCAGCATCCTTTTCATTTTCGCCGCCCTCTCCTGAAGCTTTTCACGCAGCGCATTATTCTTCTTCAGGTGGCGTACGCTGGCCAGAGCGCCAGCGGCAAGAACCGGGGGGAGAGAGGTCGTAAAAATGAAGCCTGGCGCATAGGAGCGCACGACATCGATGAGCTGTGGACTGCCTGTTATATAACCTCCCATAATGCCGAACGCTTTCGCCAGGGTTCCTTCGATGACGTCTATGCGTGCGGCCGCCCCGTCACGTTCGGATACGCCTCCGCCCGACTTGCCATACATGCCGACAGCATGGACTTCATCGATATAGGTCATGGCCTTGTATTTCCGCGCAATGTCGCAGATGTCGTTAATGGGGGCGATATCACCGTCCATGGAATAAACAGATTCAAACGCCACGATTTTTGGCTGGTCCAGATCAAGACCGCGCAGAATGGATTCAAGATGCGCCACGTCGTTATGGCGGAAGATCTCCTTGCGGCCGCCCCCCTGGCGGATTCCGGCTATGATCGATGCATGATTGAGGGCGTCTGAAACGAGCGCCGCCCCCGGCAGCAGTTTCGCCAGGGTGCTGAGAGTGGCTTCGTTCGAGATGTAGCCGGAAGTAAACAGCAGCGCAGCTTCCTTGCCATGCAGGCTGGCCAGTTCCTCTTCCAGTTGGACATGGTAATGGGTCGTGCCGGAAATGTTTCTGGTGCCCCCCGATCCTGCGCCGCAGTTTTCCAGCGCCTGCTCCATAGCTTCGATGACTTCGGGGTTTTGCCCCATCCCCAGATAATCGTTGCTGCACCAGACAACGATTTCCCGTTCGACCCCATCAGTGTGGTGAATGGCGTAAGGAAAATCACCCCGCCGCCGTGAGATATCGGCAAACACACGGTATCGCCCCTCGGATTTCAACTTGCCAAGGGCCTGGGAAAAAATCTTGTCATAATTCATTTATACGCCACCCGATGCAACCCGTTCGTGTTACTGCTGGTAGTGGGAAAAGGTCAATTTTTTCACAGGCGGCAAGCATGCCGTATGAAAAATATTTGCCAGCCTCCACAACCCCTGAAACCGACGCGCCGCAAATATAGATAATCCAACTCGCGGGTGAGTATAAGCGGTTTCTTTCCTGACCGCAATTTCCATTGTGGCGTAAGGGCATAGGGGAAATTGGCAAAGCGGCGCCTCCATCAGGCGGCCCGCATCTCCGTCAGAAAACCCTCTATGGCGGTTTTTAGACCTGCGCCCTGCTCCGCCATCCTGACAGAGGCTGTCTGCAATTGACTTGCAGCCGCGCCTGTATTCCCGGCCACCTGGCTGACGCCCCCAATATTCGTGGACAATTCACTGGTGCCCCGCGCCGCTTCCTGCACATTGCGCGCGATTTCCTGGGTTGAGGCCCCCTGTTCCGTCACCGCTGCGGAAATGGCGGAGGCGATCTGGTTGATCTCCTCGATGGTCCTGCTGATGCCGCCGATCCGGGTGACAGAATCATTGGTGGCGGTCTGCATGGCGCTGATCTGGGATGCAATCTCCTCGGTCGCCCTGGCGGTCTGATTGGCGAGCGCCTTGACTTCACTCGCCACCACGGCAAAGCCCTTGCCGGCTTCCCCGGCGCGCGCCGCCTCGATAGTTGCGTTCAGCGCCAGAAGGTTGGTCTGGCTGGCGATGCCGTTGATGATGTTCACGACACTATCGATTTTCTCGGCCATCTCGGCAAGTCCCCTAATCGCCGCCATTGTGCCATTGGCTTCAGATACCGCCTGGGAGGAAATTTGCGCTGACTGTTCGACCTGATGGCTGATTTCCCCAACCGAAGCGGTAAGTTCCTCTGCCGCAGACGCGACCATCTGTACATTAGCAGTAACCTGTTCCGAGCCGGCGGCGACAGATGTGGCCTGGCGTGTGGTGTCCTCCGCCAGATCCGTCATGGTTCGCACCGTCATCTGTAATTCATGCGCCTGCGACGTAAAATCGCTGAGGAAGCTTCCGATACTTTCCTCTAGTTTAGAGGCAAATTCCCCCAGCGCTCTCCGCTGGTCTTCAATTCCCGCTTCCTCATAGGCGGAGATGGCCAGCCCCATGTCAAGCATGACGGCCGCATTCACTGCCCCAATCACCTCTGACAGACGGTGTGGTTTCTTGCGGTAAACGGTGATTGCAAGATTTGTGAGATGCGAAAGCACCAGGCTGTAACCTCCAACATACCAGAAGGCTGCAAGACCGATCCGATGATGTGCTCTTCCGCTCGCGCGAACGCTCTGGATATAATCCTCATCGAAGTTTCCAGAAAAAAGTCTTTTCCAATGTTCTACCTGGATGCTTTTCAGCCGCGGAAGCTGATGACTGCCCATGATCCTGACAAGTTCAGGATCGATAGTCAGCTGGTTATAAAAATCTTCCAGGATTCCAGGCATAGCCTTTTCGACAAAAGGCCAGAATTCCTTTAACGCCTTCTGTCTTGCCTCATTTATCCGCATGAAACGCATTTGATCTAGACGATTATGGAGAACGGCTTCCAGACCGTTCGCCATCGCTTCCGTGTCTCGCATTTCATACCCCTTGGAGGTTTCGTCCGACCCGTTCGGTCGGAAACAGATGAATTCTGCGCTGGAATATTCAATTAATGATTAATATCGGGGCGTATAGTTCTGGATGCGCGAAATTTACCGGTATTACATGATATTGTTTGTCAGATTTATGTGAAATTACCTGTCGTGAGATCGGCGCTTAACTCCTCTGAATCCAATCGGGGAATTAAGGAAAACCATTGCGCCAACCCACCAGATGCGTTTACCAGAACGTCTGAAACAACATACTGGCAGGAAGCGGAGGCAAGCCCCCATGGCGACGGAAAAATCGGCAGTTTTTCAATGGGACGATCCATTTCAGCTATCGGATCAACTGAGTGAGGATGAGCGGTTGATCCGCGACTCCGCCTCTGCTTTCGCAGCAGAAAGGCTGCTGCCTGGCATTGTGCAGGCCAACCGGAACGAGACGTTCGACAGGGGCGTTATCCGCGATATGGGAGCCGCCGGTTTGCTGGGCTCCACGATCACCGGCTATGGCTGCGCCGGCGTGAATTACGTTTCCTATGGGATCGTCGCCCGCGAGATCGAGCGTGTTGACAGCGCCTACCGTTCCTGCATGAGCGTCCAGTCGAGCCTGGTGATGCATCCAATTCACGCCTACGGCACAGAGGCGCAACGCGAAAAATACCTGCCCAAACTAGCCAGCGGGGAATGGATTGGCTGTTTTGGTCTGACCGAACCTGATCACGGCTCGGATCCCGGCGGCATGATCACACGTGCGAAAAAAGTCAGTGGCGGTTACAGATTGAGTGGCGCGAAAATGTGGATCACCAGCGCGCCCATCGCTGACGTGATGGTGGTCTGGGCGAAATCCGCCGCCCATGACAACCAGATCAAGGGATTTATCCTTGAACGCGGCATGGAGGGCCTATCCACCGACAAGATCGAAGGCAAGTTCTCTCTGCGCGCCTGGCCCACCGGCTCCATCACCATGGATGAGGTATTCGTACCGGAGGAAAATCTGCTTCCGAATGTCGCAGGTCTGAAGGGTCCTTTCGGCTGTCTCAACAATGCCCGCTATGGCATCGCCTGGGGCGCGATGGGCGCGGCTGAATTCTGCTGGCATGCGGCGCGCCAATACACGCTTGACCGTAAACAGTTTGGAAGGCCGCTTGCCGCCAATCAGCTTATACAGAAAAAACTGGCCGACATGCAGACCGAAATTTCCATCGCCCTTCAGAGCTGCCTGCGGGTCGGACGTTTGAAGGATGAGGGCGCCGCCACCCCGGAAATGATTTCCCTCATCAAGCGAAACAGCTGCGGAAAGGCGCTCGACATTTGCAGAGTGGCCCGCGATATGCACGGTGGCAATGGGGTGTCGGATGAATATCATGTCATCCGGCATGCCATGAATCTGGAGGCCGTGAATACATATGAGGGCACTCACGACGTGCATGCGCTGATTTTGGGCCGGGCGATTACGGGAATCGCCGCATTCTCCTGAGGAGAAAGATTGTTATCGCCGGATTAAGCCCGCCGCGCCAGGATGCATCACTCCCCTGCGGTTGTTGGCTGTACGCAGACAGTGGTGGTGATACGGGACGGAATGCGGCGGGCGTTACCTGGATTCCACCAGACGGGAACGCCAGAATTCTTCCAGCGCCAATAATGTTTGATTCAAAGTCTCCAGCCCATTCTCGTCCAGCCTTTCTGACTGGCTGAGTAAAGGCTGATGGGCCTCCAGACAATCGTTCACGATATTGCGGATGGCCTGACCCTTTGGAGTTAGACGGACACGCACAGAACGGCGGTCGGACTGGGAACGTTCATGATGGATATACCCTGCGTCCACCAGTTTTTTGAGATTATAGGAAACATTGGAGCCATGGTAATGGCCGCGGCTGCGTAATTCGCCTGCCGACAGCTCAGAATCGCCGATATTGTACAACAGCAGGGCCTGAACATTATTCACTTCATTCTGGCCTGCTCCCTCCAGAGAGGCCTTGAGAAGGTCCAGTAACTGACGGTGGAGGTGTTCAATTAAAGATACTGCTTTGAGATAGCCGGATGACATGTCCCTGTCTTCCGGGGAATCTGTCTGCAAATCTTTACGCGCGGTCATTGACAATACTAAACCTTGACACTGATCATAGGGAAAAAACAGCAGTAACGCCTCTCACGCGTCGCTA
>DMKG01000303.1:0-1701 GCA_003454415.1 Alphaproteobacteria bacterium | reverse complement strand
CTCTGCCTTTTAGCTAAATGTTTCTTTTTCGGATTCAAGGGAAAAAATAATCCGTGCTAACGGGAAGGGGATTTCCGCCACCTGTTTTCATCCTGTGAATCTGCACCAGATGTGGTTTTGTTACAGTTCCAGGTGATTTACCCACTTCCTACTGCAATACTCCAGCAAAGGAAATATGTTTGCCTTACAATGGCCACCGATAAATTTATACTGGCTGTTTCGACGAATTTTAACTCCCTTTTATTCAAACGATAGTGTGACTATGACGAAACTCGGCAATTTTTTCAACCGCATGAAAGCTATCAGCCGTCTGCATGAATCCCGTTCTGGAATCTATGATTTCAACGAAACTGGAGAATTCATCAAATATTGGTTCCAGTTGCCCAAAATGGGTCTGATTTCAGATAAATCAAAAATCAATCCCAGAAATATCATGGAGCAACTCCCAAACGTTATCATTCTCGATCTGGGAAGCGGCACGGATTGCCGAATCCGCCTGATTGGCACTGGAATAACCGGCCGCTGGGGTTTTGATCCCACGAATTCGAATTTTCTTGATTTGATCGCGCCCCAGAATCGGGACGCCATCGCCGATCATATGGCCATACTGCACAAACAGCCCTGCGGTGTAATCCTGCTGGGTGATGAACACTATACTTCCGGACAGATGGTTCGCAGTGAAACCGTACTGTTGCCTGTCCATTCAGGCCATAACGAAGCCAACACCCTCTTCGGGTTGATTACTTCTGTCGCAAGCCATATGGAGTTGGACGGCGACATAATGGCCGCCGCATTTTACAATCTGTTGAATATACGCTTCATCAATATCGGCGCGGGCGTTCCGGCTTAATTCCCGCGCAGCATACGGATGATGCCGGAAAAATCCACATCCCCCTGCCCAGCCGCATTGAACAGGCCGTAAATGGATTGGGCTTCGGCCCCCAGAGGGGTCGTTGCGCCAACGCTGAGCGCCGCCTGCTGCGCCAGCTTCAAATCCTTCAGCATCATGGCGGCGGTAAACCCGGCCTTATAGTCATTATTCGCCGGCGATGTTGGGACGGGGCCAGGTACGGGGCAATAAGAAGAAATCGACCAGCACTGGCCCGATGCGTTCGCGGTCACTTCAAAAAGCTTGGCGTGATCCAGACCGAGTTTCTCCCCCAGCACGAAGGCCTCGCACACCCCGATCATGGTGATGCCAAGGATCATGTTGTTGCACGCCTTGGCTGCCTGACCGTTCCCTGATCCGCCAGCATGCACCACCAGACGGGATAACGGCTCCAGAAACGGTTTGGCCCTGGCAAAGGCGGTCTCCGTTCCTCCCACCATGATGGTCAGCGTTCCCGCCACCGCACCGCCGACGCCGCCCGATACCGGGGCGTCGATCATATCGAAGCCGGTCTTCGCCGCCTTTGTGGCCACCTCTCTGGCGGAGGCGACGTCAATGGTGGAGCAGTCGATGAAGACCGGATTGCCACTGGCTTTTGACAGCAGTCCGCCCTCCCCCAGATAAACCTCGCGCACATGTTCGCCGGCCGGCAGCATCGTGATCACGGCGTCGGCCTTTTCCAGAACCCCGGCCGCTTCGGCGACGGCTTGTGCGCCCTCCTGTTCCGCCGCCGTGCGGGATGCGGCGACCACATCATAGGCCCGCACCTGATGCCCTGCTTTCAGCAGATTGCGCAGCATGGGCCGCCCCAT
>DMKG01000154.1:464-2592 GCA_003454415.1 Alphaproteobacteria bacterium | reverse complement strand
GCGCCTTCTGGCGGCAATGGAACAGTCTGATGACAGCAAAGGAGGCCGCTGAATGAGCCAGGTCCTGCACAAAGGCGCCAATGCGCCGGCGATGACGCGCCATGATTTCGAGGATTTCCTCTATATGGAGGCCGCCCTGCTGGACGAATGGCGGCTGAACGAATGGCTGGAGCTGTTTACCGATGACGCGCATTACATGGTGCCGTCGACCGACTGCACCGACGCCTCCACCCCCGCGGATTCGCTGTTCTATATCGCGGATGACCGCTTCCGGCTGGGAGAGCGGGTGGTGCGCCTGAACAAGAAGACCGCCCATGCGGAATGGCCGCGGTCCAAGACGCGGCATACGGTGCATAATGTCCGCATACGCAGCGTGGAGGGCAATCTTTATCGCGTGACCTGCAATTTCGTCACCTACCGCACCAAGAACGACATCACAAACACCTATATCGGCCATCATGAATACAGGATTGTTGTGGGGGAGGACGGGCCAAAGATCGCTGAAAAACGTTCGGTGCTGGATCTGAACACGATCCGCGCGCTGGGCAAGATCAGCATTATTATTTAGGGAGGAGGCGGCCCGCCAAAATGCATGGATCAGGGATTTTATCATTTATCACCCACTTGATTCTTGTATTTGCTTTTATCCTCCGATTTATGAATTACGCCGTGCAGCGCGGTTTTCCAATTTCCGGTTACGGGGTATTTAGTGCCGCCCGCTTCCGCCACCCATTAAATCCAGTCAAAAATATCATCCGGATTGCGCTTGGGCGATTGCTTGTAAATCTCTAATATCGTTTCGATGTTAAGATTTCTGGCCATGGCAAGTTTGCCTGTGAAAGCAAAAAGCTCTTTTGGAGTACCGGTGATCAGCTGAATAATATCCAGGGGACCGGTAAAAATGTCGCTGAATTCATAGCTGACATCTGCGGAGATAATTAAATAATCATTTTCTTTCTGCGCCGATCCAGTGAAACTTCCCTTCACGGTGGATATTCTGTGTACAAATGACACCGGCCTAAAATTATAAGTTCCGGCGAACGTGTCTGATATAATCCCTTGCAATACGGCGCGCGCATTATTGCAAACCTGCGCTTCAACCCCTTCAAAAACCTGATGAGGGTGCAGCCGACGTTCGTTAGCTCTGTCGATAACGTCCTGCAAATGGCCTATATTGGCAAGCTCAACAGCCTTGCCGCCACCAAAATAAAAATGCGCGGTGGGATGTTCCTGCAACGCCGCCTTCAGCGGCAGTTCGATGGGTATGCCGCGCCGCAGATACAGATCGAACGCCTTGCGGTAGGCTTGTGTATGGATGCTCGCCGGCAGCGGCATATTGAGTTCCCATAGACTGGATAACTGTTGTGGCCGACCATATAGGAAAACTAGCCGGATATGAAGAACAAAGCAGCAACATTTAGTGGGGTGAGGATCGCTAGCGCGCGCCGCGAAGATGATGGATGACAATCTGTGCATCTTTGCGCAAACTGCGCCTGTTCAATGCGGAAGGGAGAAATCGATGGGCCTGGATTTCAGATATAAAAAACTCGGCTATGTCGCGCTGAACGTCACGGATGTGGCGAAATCGGCGGCGTTTTACGAAAACATGGTGGGGCTCGATCCTACAGGGGAGGGCAAGGACGGCTGCCGCTTCTTCCGCTGCAGCCAGGACCATCATAACATCATCCTCTATCCGGCAAGGACCGGCGGCCTGAAACGGGTCGGCTGGGAGATGGAGGACGACCGCAATCTGGACATGGCCTTCGAACATTTCACCGAGATCGGGCTGAAGCCCCACTGGCTCGATGCGGCGGAAGCCGCCGCCCTGTTTCAGGGGCGCACCTTCCGCATGACGGAGCCCAATACCGGCGCGACATTCGAATATTACGCGCAGATCACCCAGCTCGTGCCGCCATATTCCCAGAAGATCACCAAGATCGCGCGGCTGGGCCATGTGGTTTTCAGCGTCGCGGACTTTGACAGCGCGGTGAAGTTTTTCACGGGGCAGCTGAATTACAAGGTGTCCGATTACATCAGCGGCGTCATCGCCTTCATGCGCTGTTTTCCGAACCCTTATCACCACAGCTTCGCCATCGGGAAGGCGAATGAAAACCGGCTCAATCATGTG
>DMKG01000154.1:0-165 GCA_003454415.1 Alphaproteobacteria bacterium | reverse complement strand
CTCAATCATGTGAATTTCATGGTGACCGACATCGATGACGTGGGACGCGGCAATGTCCGCGCGCGGCATATGCAGGTGCCCATTGTCTACGGGCCTGGCAGGCATCCGCCCTCCGACAGCATCTTCCTGTATTTTCTGGACCCGGACGAAACCACGCTCGAGTTC
>DMKG01000222.1:2268-7999 GCA_003454415.1 Alphaproteobacteria bacterium | reverse complement strand
GCGCAGCATCAGATGGGGGAAATCAAGGTCGAATTCATGCGGCGGAACATAGGGGCATTTGGTCATGAAACACATGTCGCACAGCGTGCAGGCTTCGACGACGGGGCCAAAATCTTTGCTTTCTACCGTGTCCAGTTCGCCGCTGGGCGATTCATCGACCAGGTCGAACAGACGCGGAAAAGAATCGCACAGATTGAAGCAGCGCCGGCATCCATGGCAGATGTCGAAGACGCGGCGTAATTCCTCGTCGATTTTCTGCTCGTCGTAAAATTCCGGACTGTTCCAGTCCAGAGTGTGACGCAGCGGCGCCTGGAGGCCGCCTTCTTTCGATTCCTGCATGAAATGCGCCTCTTTAAGATACTGGACGATTCTGTGGATGGCGTGCGGATGCTCCTCCCCTGGCCTGCCCCGGAAAGGGGCAGGGTGGGTTCATACACGGAATGAAGGAGAAACAGATTTCCGTGTTCAGATGGCGTCAGCCGTCGAGGGTGCCGAGCGCCTTGGTGAAACGGCCGGCATGGGATTTTTCCGCTTTGGCGAGCGTTTCGAACCAGTCGGCGATTTCCGCAAAGCCCTCTTCACGGGCGGTGCGCGCCATGCCTGGATACATATCGGTATATTCATGGGTTTCGCCGGCGACAGAGGCTTTCAGATTATTCGCCGTGCCGCCGATGGGCAGGCCGGTGGCGGGATCGCCAACGGTTTCCATGAACTCCAGATGGCCATGGGCATGGCCGGTTTCGCCTTCGGCGGTGGAGCGGAAAACCGCCGCCACGTCGTTATAGCCTTCCACGTCGGCTTTTTGCGCGAAATACAGATAACGGCGGTTGGCCTGGCTTTCACCGGCAAACGCGGCCTTCAGATTTTCCAGGGTCTTGCTTGTCTTGAGATCAGCCATGGGGATACTCCTTGCTGCGAGCCCAGTTGTATGGGCGGTTTAGATGAAAGGCGGCTTGCCTGTTTACCATAGCAATATATGGCATTCAGGTGCGCGCGTCAATAGTTTAGAATTATTATAAATAAACGGCGGGCGTTCCGTTATTTCTGCCCGGAAAGTCGGATAATGACATCCACCCTGGAAATTTTTGTCCCTTCAGGGGCTGCGGGAAGGGCGTGAATATTCACTTCCTCACCATCTATGTCGGTGAGAACGCCTTGATCTTCATGGAAAAAATGGTGGTGTTCACTGACGTTAGTATCAAAATAGGTGCAGGAAGAATCGACCACAACTTCACGCAGCAGCCCGGCTTCGGTGAATTGGTGCAGCGTGTTGTAGACCGTCGCCAGGGAAAGCCGCACATTGGCGGTTTGCGCTTCCGCGAACAGGGATTCCGCGGTCACATGCCGCGGCCCGCCGGCGAACAGAAGCCGCGCCAGCGCCAGGCGCTGACGGGTCGGACGCAATCGGGCCCGGCGCAGTAATTCAGACGGGTCCCTATAAGGGAAAGGCGCCACTGTTTCCATTATCACAATATCGGTACGCTACCAGCATTTGTCCACATCTATTAAAGGGGATTATGCTATAAAGCAATCCTGCGGGAGTCATGAGGTTGGCATGAACATGCAAGATACGGCCATGCCGGCTGAAGCGCCGGCCTGGCGTCTGTTTGTCCCAAAGTCGATTACGGTTCTGCGCGAGGGCTACGGGGCGAGGGGATTTCGTGACGACGCTGTCGCCGGTTTGACGGTCGCCATCGTGGCGTTGCCGCTCGCCATGGCGCTGGCCATAGCTTCTGGCGCGACACCCGATAAGGGTCTGCTGACGGCGGTCATCGCCGGATTCCTCATTTCCGCGCTGGGTGGAAGCCGTTTTCAGATTGGCGGCCCAACCGGCGCGTTTGTGGTGGTGGTGTTCAACATCATTCATGTCCATGGCTATGATGGGCTTATTCTGGCGACGCTGATGGCGGGGCTGATGCTTCTGGTGGCGGGCTGGGCGCGCTTCGGCGACTGGATAAAATACATTCCCGATCCTGTGGTGACGGGTTTTACCTCCGGTATCGCCGTGATCATTTTTTCCAGTCAGATCGGCGAATTACTGGGCCTTTCACTCGCGACTACCCCTGCCGATTTTCTGGCGAAATGGGCGGCGTTCTGGCATGCCCGCGGCACTTTCAGCCCCTGGGCCGTGGGTCTGGGCTTTTCGTCGCTTGCCCTGATCATCCTGCTGCGTCGATTTGCGCCCAGGCTGCCCGCCTTTCTGATCGCGGTGATCTGCGCATCACTTGTGGTGTATCTGTTCCATCTGCCTGTCGAGACCATCGGATCGCGGTTTGGCGGCATCTCCGCCAGTCTGCCGGCGCCGCAATGGCCCGAAATTACCCTGCCCCGCATGGTTGAATTGTTGCCGGGCGCCTTCACCATCGCTTTTCTTGCGGGCGTTGAGAGTCTTCTGTCCGCCATGGTGGCCGACAGCATGACCGGACGACGGCATCGCTCCAACTGCGAACTGGTGGCGCAGGGCACGGCCAATATTGCCTCGGCGCTGTTTGGCGGCATGCCCGCCACGGGGGCGATTGCGCGCACCGCCACCAATATACGTTCCGGAGCGCGCTCACCAATATCGGGCATGCTCCACGCTATCTTCATCCTGCTTTTTGTGCTGTTCCTGTCGCCTCTGGCGGCGTTTATTCCGCTGACCTCGCTGGCGGCCATTCTGGTCATGGTCGCCTGGAATATGAGTGAAATTGACAAATTCCGCGGATTGATGCGTTCTCCCCCCGGGGACCGGATGGTGCTGCTGCTCACTTTCGGTCTGACGGTGCTTGCCGATCTTACCCTCGCCATCGAAACCGGGGTTGTTCTTGCCGCGATCCTGTTCATGCACCGGATGTCCCAGCTTGACACGGCGGATAGTGGCGTCGCGCTGTGGGAGCACGATCGGGACGATTTCATCCATCGGAGAGAAAATGGCGTCTATCAGCGACCCTCCTTACCCCAGGGGATAGAACTGTTACGGCTGCGGGGGCCGCTTTTTTTCGGTAATGCGTCGCGTCTCGGGGACAATCTGGACGCCATGGCCGGCCGTTGGCCGGAGGTTTTAATACTTGGTCTGCGTGACGTTCCCATGATCGATGCGACGGGCGTTGGGGCGCTGGAGCAATTCCTGCACCGTTGCCACATCCATGGCGTCCGGGTGATTGTCACAGGCATTCAGCCACAGCCGCGTCAGGTTCTGAAACAGATGGAAATCGGCGCCGCTTCATCTCCCCTCCAGTTCGCCGACGACCTGGAAACCGCACTGAAACTGGCGGGCGATGAGGGATTTGCGTAAACCGCTTGTAGCCGGTTGCAGCGATATGTTACCTGACAGCGGGAAGGAACATCCATGGGAAATGGGATGCCGATCAGGCCGGCCAAACTGGATTATGAGGATTTGCTGAATTGCGGTCATGGCCGGATGTTTGGTCCGGGCAATGCGCAGTTGCCGCTGCCGCCCATGCTGATGTTCGACCGGATCACCCGGATCGCTGATACCGGCGGCGTACATGGCAAAGGCGAAGTTGTTGCGGAACTCGATATCCGTCCGGATCTGTGGTTTTTCGGCTGCCATTTTGAAGGAGACCCGGTAATGCCAGGTTGCCTGGGGCTGGACGCCCTGTGGCAGCTTGTGGGGTTTTTCCTGGGCTGGCTGGGGGCGAAAGGGCGCGGCCGCGCGCTGGGGGTTGGCGAAGTGCGTTTAAGTAATATGGTGGAGCCGAAACACAAGCTCGTGACCTACCGTCTTGATCTGAAACGGGTGATCAACCGCAAACTGGTGATGGGAATCGCCGATGGCGTGGCGCTTGTGGATGGAATTGAGATCATGCGCGCCGAAGATCTGAAGGTCGGCCTGTTCACGGCAGCGTAAAAGGAGGGCGTGATGAGACGTGTCGTCGTTACCGGCATGGGGATCGTTTCCAGCATTGGCAACAACACGCAGCAGGTTCTGGCCAGCCTGCGCGAGGGGCGTTCTGGCGTCGAACCCTGCGAACTCTACCGTGAAATGGGATTCCGCAGCCAGGTGGCGGGGACGTTGAAGATCGATCTTGAGGATGCGGTTGACCGGAAGCTGAAGCGGTTCATGGGCGATGCGGCGGCCTACGCCTATGTGGCGATGGATCAGGCGATCCGCGATTCAGGACTGGCGCAAAACGAAATCAGCAACGAACGCACCGGGATCATTGTAGGTTCGGGCGGGCCTTCCACCCATAACATTCTGCTGGCCTGTGATACAGCCCGGGAAAAGGGGGCCAAAAAGGTTGGCCCCTTCATGGTGCCGCGCAACATGTCCAGCAGCACCTCGGCCAATCTCGCCACCGCCTTTCAGATCAGGGGGCTGAATTACACCATCTCCTCCGCCTGCGCTACCAGCGCCCATTGCATCGGCGCGGCCGCAGAGCAGATCCAGCTCGGTAAACAGGATGTCATGTTCGCAGGCGGCGGAGAGGAACTGGACTGGACCCTGACCGTGCTGTTCGACGCCATGGGCGCGCTTTCCAGCAAATACAATTCAACGCCTGAAAAAGCGTCGCGCGCCTATGACGTGAATCGGGACGGTTTTGTCATATCCGGCGGCGGCGGCTGTCTGGTGCTGGAGGAGCTTGAGCACGCCAGGGCGCGCGGGGCGAAGATCTATGGCGAACTGACGGGATATGGCGCAACCTCCGACGGCGCTGATATGGTCCAGCCATCCGGCGAAGGGGCGGCGCGCTGCATGCGCATGGCGATGGCGGGTCTGAAAGGTCCGGTCGATTACATCAACGCTCATGGCACGTCGACGCCGATCGGCGACACCAGGGAGCTGGAGGCGATTCGCGACGTGTTCGGCGCGGCGATTCCTCCCATCAGCTCCACCAAATCCCTCACCGGCCACAGCCAGGGCGCAACCGGCGTTCATGAGGCGATCTATTCCCTCCTGATGCTGAACAACCAGTTCGTCTGCATCTCCGCCAACATAGAAGATCTGGACCCCCTTGCCGGAGGCATGCCTATTGTCCGTACACGGATTGATAATGCGAAACTGGACACGGTGATGTCGAACAGTTTCGGATTCGGCGGCACCAATGCCTGCCTCGCTTTTTCACGTCTGTCCTGAAACGCGGGGGAACCGGCAATGTCAAGCCTGACCAGCGAATCCGCGCAGCCGCCACTCCCCGGAAAGCTGATGAACGGCAAGCGCGGACTGGTAATGGGCATCGCCAACGATCATTCCATCGCCTGGGGAATCGCCCAGGCGCTGGGCGCACATGGCGCGGAAATGGCTTTCACCTATCAGAATGAAGCCTTCGGAAAACGCTTGCAGCCGCTGGCGGATTCGGTTGGCTCCAGCCTGATGGTGCCCTGCGACGTCTCCGACCGCGTCAGCCTTGACAAGGTTTTCGCCATGCTGGAGACCGTATGGGGACAGATCGATTTTATCGTGCACGCCATAGCCTATTCCGACAAGGATGAACTGAAAGGCCGGTTTCTGGATACGACGCGGGAGAATTTCCTGCACACCATGGATATATCCTGTTTCTCCCTGAACGAGGTGGCGCGCCGCGCCGCGCCGCTGATGAAAAATGGCGGCGCCATCGTTACGCTCACCTATATGGGCTCGGTCAAGGTGATGCCGGATTACAATGTCATGGGGGTGGCCAAGGCGGCGCTGGAGGCGAGCGTTCGTTATCTCGCCGCTGATCTCGGCCCGCAGGGGGTCCGGGTTAACGCCATATCTGCGGGCCCGATGCGCACCCTGGCGGGCTCCGCC
>DMKG01000222.1:1662-2099 GCA_003454415.1 Alphaproteobacteria bacterium | reverse complement strand
TCCGCCATCGGGTCGGCGCGTTATGTGTACCGCACCTCCCGGGAACATTCACCCCTGCGGATGAATGTGGATCTTGCGCATCTGGGAGGGGCCGGGCTTTATCTGCTCAGTGATCTTTCCGCGGGCGTCACAGGCGAGGTTCATTATGTGGACGCGGGTTATAACATTATTGGCATGCCGCATCCTGACATGATGAATCCGTCCGCGGATGAATAACCGGAATCTGACATGAAGCCTTTTTGACGGGAGACAATGGAAAACCATGCGCGACCTGTTTTTTCTGGATAAGATGCTGCTTCCGAAGGTCATTACTTTCTTTTACTGGCTGCTGCTGGCCTTCGCTGTTTTCGGCGGTATTGGAACCATTTACGCCAGCGGCTTCTTCTCCGGAATCTCCGTGATCATCGGCGGGGCGTTTGCCGCCAGGCTCTGGTGCG
>DMKG01000222.1:1164-1362 GCA_003454415.1 Alphaproteobacteria bacterium | reverse complement strand
ATGTCCGTCCGCCATCATACGCGCCTGCTGATCATCGGATCTGGTCCGGCCGGGTACACGGCCGCCATTTACGGCGCGCGCGCGATGCTGGAGCCCCTGTTGGTGACCGGGCTGGATCAGGGAGGTCAGCTCACCATCACCACGGATGTGGAAAACTATCCGGGTTTCGCTGAAACCATTCAGGGCCCCTGGCTGATG
>DMKG01000222.1:637-896 GCA_003454415.1 Alphaproteobacteria bacterium | reverse complement strand
CCATTCAGGGCCCCTGGCTGATGGAACAGATGCGCGATCAGGCGGCGCATGTCGGCGCGCGGCTGATCAATGATTTCATCGCCAGCGTGGATTTCTCCTCACGTCCCTTTACCTGCACGGGGGATAGCGGGGATGTCTACACTGCCGATGCAGTGATTATCGCCACCGGCGCGCAGGCGCGCTGGTTGGGCCTGCCGTCGGAAACGCGCTTCAAGGGATTTGGGGTTTCGGCCTGCGCCACCTGTGACGGGTTCTTTTA
>DMKG01000222.1:0-409 GCA_003454415.1 Alphaproteobacteria bacterium | reverse complement strand
GCCACCTGTGACGGGTTCTTTTACCGCGGGCGGGAAGTGCTGGTGGTGGGTGGCGGCAATACGGCGGTGGAAGAAGCGCTTTTTCTGACCAATTTCGCCAGCAGGGTAACCCTCGTTCACCGGCGCGATACCCTGCGCTCGGAAAAGATCCTGCAGAACCGTCTTTTCGCCAATCCAAAGGTCGGCTTCATCTGGAACAGCGTTATCGATGAAATTCTGGGAACGCAGGATCCCCCCGGGGTCACGGGCGCGCGCCTGCGCAATGTCAAGACCGGGGCTATGCAGGAAGTTGCGGCGCACGGGGTTTTCATCGCCATCGGACACAGCCCGGCGACCGGCGTTTTCCAGGGGCATCTGCCGATGGATAAAGAGGGTTATCTTCTGAAAACCCCGGATTCGACCGCCACCG
>DMKG01000171.1:11932-17458 GCA_003454415.1 Alphaproteobacteria bacterium | reverse complement strand
AGCAGGCCCATATCCGCCTGGAATTTCAGCTCGGAGAAAATCCAGGTGGACACCCCGATCGCCAGCGTGCCGCCGGTGAACATGGTGGCCGATCCCACATCGTTCAACGCCTGTAAATAGGCCTCGTGCGGCGATACGCCCATGCGCATATAACGCTGCATCCGGTTGTATTCGTAAATCCCGTAATCGACGCCAATACCTACCGCTATCGCCAGCACAGGCAAGGTCGATATCTTGAGCCCAATCCCCGCCCCATTCAGGAACCAGTTGCCGATAATCGTGGACAGGATGAGCGGCACCACACAACAGATCGCGCCGCGCCACTCACGGTATACAAAGATCACCAACACCATGACTACTGCATACACATAGAGCAGCATGGGAATTTCCGAATGCTCCACCACCTGGTTGGTCGCAGAAACAATGGTTACATTTCCGGTGCCGATCCGCATCTTGATGTCATCTGACTGATTGGCGGGGTCATTGATGAAGTCCTCTGCCGCCTTGACCACCGTTTTCACGGTTTCCGCCTTTGTGTCCGCCAGATAAATATGAGTCGGAAGTATGGAGCATTGGGAGTCAAGCAGACCGGAACTGCTTTCTACATTGGAAGTCGCCTGCGCCAGGGCGCTGCTTGCGCGTGGAAGGGCTCTCATCTTCAGATGCCCCTCCTGCCACAAGGCGTTCACGTTTTTTGCGATGGCCGTCAGACTGAGGGTCGTGACCACCCCAGGAACATTCTTCATATACCAGGAAAACCGGTCAAGAAAATCCATTACCCCGTAATCAATACAGGCGGCCTTGGGCGTTTCGGCGATAACCGTCAATACGTTCAGGCCAAGCGCGAAGTTTTCCGCGATATACTGGCTGTCCAGATTATAACGGGCTTCAGGGCGTAATTCGCCAGCCCCAGAGTGCACGTCGCCAATCTGGCGTTTCGACCCCTGGATAAAGCCGACAGTCCCGATGATCATACAAAAGCCAATGAATATAAAGGCATTGCGGGGGATGGCGATTCTGGCCAGATAAGGCCATGCCTTGGCGCGCGCATCCATGGCGCGTTTCACTTTTTCGCCATACTCCGCGCCTGGCGCAATATAAGAAGCCATCAGCGGCAGCATGATGAGATTCGAAATGATCTTCAGGCCCACGCCTATGGAGGAAGTAATAGCCAGTTCCTGAATCATGCCAATCGGAATGATGTACAGGGTTGCGAAGCCTGCAAGACAGGTCATCAGGGCCACCGCGCCCGGCCGCAACAGGAAGGAAAAAGTCACCCGCGCCGCTTTTTCCTTGTCGAGACCAGCAGCGATTTCAGCGCCGATCATATTGACCTGCTGAACCCCATGGCTGACGCCGATCGCAAACACCAGGAAGGGGACGAGAACCGCCAGAGGGTCAAGGCCAAACCCCATGATATTGAGCAGGCCGAATTGCCAGATCAGAGAGCAGAGAGAACTGGAGACTGTGACGACCGTCAGACGGACCGACCGGCAATAGAGCCACAGCATGATGCAGGTGAGGATGAAAGCAACGCCGAAAAACTGCACCACGCTTTCGGCGCCATCGGCGATATCGCCGGTAAGTTTGGCGAAACCTATAATCTTAACATCAACATCGTCGGAAATGTATTTATTGCGGACCTCGTTCTCCAGTTTGTCCGCAACGTCAAAATAATCCAGTCGCTGACGAGTTTCAGGATTGACGTCGAGGAGCTCGGCGCGGATCATCGCCGCCCGGAAATTGGTAGAAACCAGCCGGCCAACCAGGTCGGCGCGCAAGGTGTTTTCCAGAACCTTTTTTATCGCTTCCGGCGTCGGTTTGAAATTGGCCGGGATCACGTCGCCCGCTTCAATCCCATCTTCCGTCACTGCAAGATAGCGGGTATTGGGCGTCCAGAGGGAGGTTACCGTATGACGCGCCACGCCCGGTATGAAGAAAATATCATCCGTTGCTTTCTTGAGCGTCTGCAGAAATTCCGGCGTCCAGATTTCTCCCTTTTTGGCCTCCAGCACGACAAGAATTCTGTTGCCGCCGCCAAATGCTTCCGAATACTGAAAAAAAGTATTTATATATTCATGCCCCTGGGGAAGCATCTTGTTGAAGCCGGCGTCCATCCGGAGCTGGGTTGCAAAATAGCCCATGAAAACGGTAAGAATAAAAAGAAAGCCCAATATCAAGGCTTTAAACCGAAAGGCGAAATTCTCAATACTCTTCACAGTTTCCCCCCTGCAAGCGTCCTGGCGATCCGGTTATGACCGGATTATGTTTCGGCCAAGATGTGTTTAACGAGAGTTCGAAAGCGCTATACAGCATAGCTTTGATGAGTATGCCAGAGTAAACAGCGCCCATACCCCTAACCCCCATCTCATATCATGAAAACAGGCTTTCGTTGCAAGAAGAACTATTCAACGGCGCAATGTTTTTGTCCGATACAATCAACAGAATTGTAAAATTCCCCCCATGCTTTAATCTTGACATTTCGAACGCTAACCGCGATCACCGATAGAATGGAACATCCAATATCCGCAGGGAGAAATGAAATGGCGAAGCAAGTCCCTCTCGAAGAGGGCTATATGATTATCCCGGAAAATCCGGATCAGCCGGCAAGATTGCTTGGCTCCTACAGCAAGGCGGCGAACAAGCACTATTTTCCGATCCGCAAACTGTGCCCCATCACATCGGAACCGGTCGAGACTGTTGAACTGTCCCCGGAAGGCGTGCTGTTTTCCTGGTCCTTCATTATGATGCCCAAAATGGGTAGCCGTGAAAAAGTGGCGGGTTATGGCGTCGGCCAGATCGACCTGCCGGAAGGCGTGCGCATTCAGGCGCCGATAGACGGCAAGATGGGAGATTGGAAAATCGGAATGAAAATGAAGCTTGTTCCGAATCCCGTGGTCACCGAAGAGGATGGCACTCAATACTGCGGCTTCAAATTCGTCCCAGTGCAGGAGAAATAACAATGAATAGAGATGTTTACGTTATTGGCGTGGGGATGCACCGGTTCTCCAAGGACTATATCCCGAAACGCGATCTGTATTTCACCGCAGGGATGGACGCTCTGAAAGATGCGGGAATTAAGTTCCGCGACATTGGCGCCCTTTACAATGGTTATATTGGCGGCGGCATGACGGAAGGGATCGGCTTCGCCAAGGATCTTGGCCTGACCGGCGTGCCGGTGACCCATGTGGAGAATGCTTCCGCCACCGGCTCTTCTGCCTTCCGTGAAGCGGTCTGGGCGGTTTCCGGCGGGCAGTGCGAGGTGGCCATGGCGCTCGGTTACGACGACATGCGCCTGATGGGAAATCCCATGAGCCGCACGGTTCCCGGCAAGAAAAAGCTGCCTTCGATGGAAAACATCATGCTGCCGGCCGGATTCTTCGCCATGTGGGCGCAACGCCGGATGCATGAAAACGGCACCACGATCGAGACTTTCGCCAAGGTCGCCGCGAAAAACTGGAATCACGGACGGCACAACCCCATGTCGCAGCGCCGCGCCGACCATGAAGTCACTGTGGAAGAAGTGCTGGCCGCCGATATGGTGGCGTATCCGCACACCGCCATGATGGCCTGCGCCAGCGGCGCGGGAGCCGCCTGCGCGATTGTCGCCACCAAGGAATGGGCGCAAAAATACGCCAATGGCAGGCCGATCATCAAGGTGCTGGCCTCCCAGTCCCAGTCAGAGGTTTACAACGACGGGCATATTTTCATGGGCGCGGTGGTGGGTCCGTCTTCCTCCACGGAGCTCACCGGGCAGGCCGCCTATAAAGAAGCGGGGCTGGGTCCGAAGGACATCGACTTCGTACATGTGCATGACGCCTTCCCCATCGAAGAACTGATGTATTACGAACTGCTCGGCTTCTGCGGTCCCGGCGAAGGCGACAGAATGCTGCACGATGGCGAAACCACGCTTGGCGGCCGGGTGCCCTTCTCTCCCGACGGCGGACTGATCGCGCGTGGACATCCGGGTGGCCCGACCGGTCTGGCCCAGGTGTGGGACGCAACCCGTCAGCTGCGCGGCGAGCAGGGAAAATTCCAGGTGGAAGGAGCACGCACGGGCATGGTCCATATGATGGGCGCAGGCTCCATCTGCATCGTGCACATACTTCAGCGCGCCTGAACACGCTTTCCACGCTGTCTATGTATCCTAAAAGGCCGGAAATTCCGGCCTTTTTCATTTACGCCAGGCGCGCGTCCTTTCCCTGACAATGCGCTTCGATGAAGGCTTCTGCCGCCGCCGCCTCATTCGGCAAGGTTGTATACCTTTCCGGCATCGTCATGAGGTCATGATAACGCGCGGGCAATTGCGGGCGGATTCCGGTAGCCTCTTCCACGGCCTCGGGAAATTTGGCGGGATGTGCTGTGGCAAGCACCACCATGGGGGTTTGCGGCTCACCCGCATACAGGCGCGAAGCCACCCGGCCAACCGCGGTATGCGGATCGATCAGCAGGCCGGTTTCCTGGTAAGTACGCCTGATTTCATTCAATGTCGCGTTTTCATTGGCGCGATAGGCGCTGAACTGTCCGGTGATGTAGTCATGCGCGCCATGGGGCAGGGTAAAACTTCCGGACTGCGCAAGGTTCTGAAAATAAGGCGCGACGCTTCCCCTTCCCACCGCTTCATAGAGCAGCCGTTCGAAATTGCTCGACACCTGAATGTCCATGCTTGGGCTGACGGTCGCCTGCACTTCTGCAAGACTATAGGTTCCCGTTTCCAGGGTGCGGGTCAGAATGTCATTGCTGTTCGTGGCGATCAGCAGCCGGTTGATGGGCAATCCCATCCGTTTCGCCGCATAGCCTGCATAGATGTCGCCGAAATTCCCTGTCGGAACGCTGAAGTCAACCGCGCGGGCGCCGCCCCCCAGGGCCAGCACCGCATGAAAATAATAGACAATCTGCGGCAGGATCCGCGCCCAATTGATGGAATTCATTCCCGAGAGATTCATGCGGGCGCGGAATTCCGAATGATTGAACATCGCCTTCACCAGATTCTGGCAGTCATCAAAGGAGCCCTGAATGGCCAGATTATGCACATTGGGCGCGAGCACGGTGGTCATCTGGCGGCGCTGAATTTCAGAGGTGCGCCCCTTGGGATGCAGCACGAAAATATCCGCCGCCGCGTTTCCCTTGATTGCGTGAATCGCTGCGCTGCCGGTATCCCCCGAAGTGGCGGTGAGGATGCAAACGCGGCCGCCGCGTTTTTCCAGCACATGATCGAACAGACGGCCCACCAATTGCAGCGCCACATCCTTGAACGCCAGGGTGGGACCGTGAAAAAGCTCCATCAGCCAGGTATTGTGATCAAGCTGCCGAAGCGGCGTCACCGCGGCATGATCAAAGCCGGCATAGGCTTCCTCGATCATAAGCTTCAGCGCAGGGGTTCCGATCGCCGCTCCCACCAGGGGCTGCATGATCCGCAGGGCGAGGTCAGGATAGGCGAGCCCCGCCAGCATGGCGATTTCATGTGTCGAGAAGTGTGGCCAGTATTTAGGCACATACAGGCCCCCGTCACTGGCCAGTCCCGCT
>DMKG01000171.1:0-11782 GCA_003454415.1 Alphaproteobacteria bacterium | reverse complement strand
CCCCGTCACTGGCCAGTCCCGTTAGCAGGACCTGTTCGAAATCCGCCTCGGGCGCCTGCCCGCGCGTGCTGACATATTTCATGGATTCATTCCATTCTGATCCGGCAGATAGCGCGCTTTCAGATGCGCCTTGAAAGCGGCCGTCCCTAATGGCGCATTGGTAGCACGCCTCAGCAGTTCATCGCCGCTGAATCGGCAGCCCCATTGGTGCACATTCTCGCGCAACCAGCCCATAAGCGGCCTGAAATCCCCCTTCGACAGGGATTGCCGCAGTTCCGGCAGCGCCTGCATGGCTGCGGCGTAGAACTGCGCCGCAGCCAGCGCGCCCAGCGTATAGGTGGGGAAATAGCCGAACAATCCCGCCGCCCAATGCACATCCTGCATGCATCCGTCTGCGTCCGTCGGGGGCGTTACGCCAAGCAGCTTATCCATGCCGTCATTCCAGGCGCCGGGCAGATCCTTGATGGCCAGATCTCCGCTGATCATCGCCCGTTCCAGCCGGTAGCGCAGCAGCACATGCAGGGGATAGGTAACCTCATTCGCATGCACGCGGATCAGATCCGCCTCCACATGCTGAAACAGGCGTTGCAGATTCCCGGGCGTCCAGGCAGGGTCAGCCCCAAATGCCGCCGCAAGTTTTGGCGTCAGGTAATGGGCGAAATCTCTGCTGCGGCAGGCCTGCATTTCGATAATGAGGGACTGACTTTCATGGATGATCATCCCCCTGGCGCGTCCCACCGGCTGATTGCGCCAGGTCCGCGGCAGGCCGCATTCGTAGGAGGCATGCCCGGTTTCATGCAGCACCGCCATCAGTCCCTGGATAAATTCGCTTTCGCTATAGCGGGTCGTGATCCGCGCATCATCCGGCGTCCCGCCGGAAAAAGGATGATGGCTGACATCCAGCCGGCCATGGGAAAAATCGAATCCCAGATCCTCCATCAACCCCAGAGCGACCTGACGCTGGGCCGCAATCGGGAAGGGGCCGGCCGGGTGAATCCTGGCTGGCTGGCTTTTCTGGTATTCGATCACCTGGGGCAGGAATGAAGGCAGGAATTCCTCCAATTCGCCAAACAGTCCGTCAAGGCTTTCGGTTGACGCCCCACTGTCAAACTGATCAAGCAGCGCGTCATAGGGAGAGCACCCCATGACCGCGGCCCTGGCGCTGGCGGCCTCCCGGGTCAGACGCAGCAATCCTTCGAGTTCCGGAGCCAGGGCCGCAAAATCGTTGCGCGCCCGCGCGGAACGCCAGGTCACTTCACAATGACTGGCCGACTTCGACAAAGCTTCCACCAGATCCGCCGGCAGGGCCGAGGCGTTACGCCAGGCGCGGCGCATGCGGACGAGATTTGCTGTTTGCCATTCATCCAGATGCTGATTGTCATCTTCCGCCAGACTCAGCAGATCGGCCATCTCCTGACTGCAAAGCATTTCATGGCGGATCACCTCAAGCGTGGAAAGCTGGCCGGCGCGTGCGGCCGCCCCGCCTTCTGGCATCATGGTCGCCTGGTCCCAGTCAAGCATGGACAGGGCCCCGTCCAGATTTCCGATACGATCGAAGAGACGCTCCAGCCGGGAATAGGCGCTAGGACTCTGCGCGGAAATGCTCGGCGGCGAAGAAGATGAAGACGACGATGAGGGCTGCGGCGAGGCTGAACCAGGTAAGGGCATAACTTAAATGATCATTACTGATTTTGACGCGGCTTTGACCGCCCAGCGGCCAGCCGCCTGGATTGGGGGAGGCGTCCGCCTCCAGGAACAGGGGAGCATAATGCCTCAAATCAAGGAATTTCGCCATCCCTTCCAGATCGCCATAGAACCAGATATTTTTCTCCGGCGCGTTTTCCGCCACAAAAGCGTTACGCTCCCACGCAGCGCGGCCCAAGCCCGTCAGTGTGACGCTTCCCGTAATCTGGCCTTCTGGCCGTGTATCCGGGCTTCGTTTGTCCATTGGGGCCCACCCCCGGTTGACCATCACGAAACTGCCGTCCGCCCGCTCCAAGGGAGTGATAATCTGATAGCCGGGCAAGCCTTTGGAACTGGGGGCGTATAGGTGAATTTCCTTGTCATGGTGAAACCGCCCGGTGACCATGGCCTTGCGATAACGCCATTCCTCCACATTCAGCTGGCCTAGGGGCAAAGGCTCCGCGGGCAGCGCCATTTGCGCCTCCATCTCGGCGATCAGGTCATTTTTCCATTGCAGCCGCTGCAACTGCCAGACGCCCAGGCTCAGCAAGACCAGCAGGGCGGCCAGCGTCATCAGAAGGGGGATCCGCGGAAGTCCGCCAATGATTTGCCGTAAAGTCATTCCGGTGCGCCTCTGGCCCCTCATTCAATTTCGCCGGGACCGGCCTTGTGTCTGAATTGCAGAGCGATCATGATCGCCTTCAACGGCCGTAAAAGTCCTATCGAAAGCCCCAGCGCCAAGGGCAGCCATAATACGGCGTGCAGCCAGTAGGGCGGCTGATATTTCACTTCGACCACCAGCGCCGCTCCGACGACAATGGCCCCCACGATCAACATGATGAACACAGCCGGACCGTCCGCCGCATCCAGTCCCGTCAGACTGGCGTTACACATTGCGCATGCCGGGCGCACGGTTAAAAAGCCCTGAAATAATGGGCCTTTGCCGCATGCGGGACATTTGCAGCGCAGCCCGGCCGCCAATACCGAAGTTAAATCGCTCACCTCCTTTTGCGGGCGCTCAGCTCCCCCAAACATAAATGACGGCGAACAGGAACAACCATACCACGTCCACGAAGTGCCAGTACCATGCGGCCGCCTCGAAACCGAAATGCTGGTCCGGCTTGAAATGCCCAGCCTGCGCGCGGAACAGGCAGACAATCAGAAAAATGGTGCCAACCAGAACGTGAAAGCCGTGAAAGCCGGTCGCCATGAAAAAGGTAGCGCCATAGATATTGCCGGCAAAGTCAAAGGTGGCGTGAGCGTATTCATACGCCTGGATGCAGGAAAACAACACGCCCAGAAGGACAGTCAGGATCAACCCGTTACGAAGGCCCTCGCGGTCATTATTGATGAGCGCGTGATGCGCCCAGGTAACCGTGGTGCCGGACGTCAGCAGAATCAGGGTGTTGAGCAAGGGCAGATGCCACGGATCAAGGGTTTCGATGCCCTCAGGCGGCCAGACGCCGTTAGTTGCGTCGGGAAACAGGCTGGCGTTGAAAAACGCCCAGAACCAGGCCACGAAAAACATTACTTCGGAGGCGATAAACAGCAGCATTCCGTATCGCAGATGAAGCTGCACCACTGGCGTGTGATTGCCACGGTGTTCGGCCTCGTTGATCACATCGCGCCACCAGCCAAAAAACGTATAGGCAAGGCCGGCCGAGCCCAGGAAGAAGATCCAGGATGGCCCTTCATGCATATACATGACGCCGCCGACGGCGGTTATAAACGCGCTGATGGAGCCAATGATCGGCCATGGGCTAGGATCTACCAGATGATAGTCATGTTGGGGGGCGTGTGCTTCAGCCATGGTTTTCTCTTCAGTTACGCTGTGAGGAATTGGAAGTTTCCGAGACCTTGGACGGGGTCTGATGAAACGTATAGGAAAGGGTGATAGTTTTTATGTCGCCGGCGTTTATGTCATCCGCGATGGCCGGGTCGACAAAATACTGGACCGGCATATCCATCTCCTGCCCAGGCGCCAGGCTCTGTTCAGTGAAGCAGAAACATTCAATTTTGGTGAAATACTCACCCGCCTTTGCGGGGGTGACATTGAAACTGGCGGTTCCAGTGACGGGTCGGTCCGAAAGGTTTCTGGCGCGATAAAAAGCCAGCCCCACCTCGCCGATTTTCAACTGCTGCGAAGCCTGATCCGGGACAAACCGCCAATTCAGGCCCTGGGCGACATTGGCGTCAAAGCGGATGGTCACCAGGCGGTCAATGACCTGATCCGGCGCGCTTTCCGCAGTCGCCGTCGCGCCCCCATACCCCGTCAAGCTGCAAAATATACGGTACAGAGGAACAGAGGCATAGGAAAGACCCAGCATGGCGGCCACTGCAACGATACAACTGAACGCGACCCGTTTTGCAGCGGGCGTCAGGTGTTGTCCGGTATCGGTCTGCTGCATTCCCTAACCGCCTTTCAGCTTGATGAGAGTCAGCGCGAATAGCAGGGAGATCAGCGCCACCAATATGGCGGCGACCGTGAGATTTTTTACAAGTTTGCGCTTATGCAGATCCGTGATCGGCATCCGTCAAAAGCCCTGCTGCAAATCAAATACGCCTTCCGCAAGAAGCGCTGCGAAAATCAGCGTAAGATAAAGAATGGAATAGGCGAAGAGATGTTTGGCGGATCTGTCCGCCGCTTCGCCGCCAGCGTCTCTCGCCTGCCAGACCCGCAAGGCCAGCGCAATGAAAATCAGGCTCAAGACCAGGGCCCCTGCGCCATACAGCACACTGGCGAATCCCAGCAGCCAGGGGGTCAGCACAACCGGCGTCATCAGCAGAGAATAGATGAGGATCTGATTACAGGTCTCGCGCCGGCCGGCCACCACAGGCAGCATGGGAACGCCGGCGGCGGCGTAATCACTGTTCCGGTAGAGCGCAAGGGCCCAGAAATGCGGAGGCGTCCACATGAAGATGATCATGAACAGAACAATGGATTCGACGCTGACCGAACCGGTGACCGCGGCCCATCCTATCATCGGCGGGAAAGCGCCGGCAGCGCCGCCTATGACGATGTTCTGCGGCGTCCGCCGCTTCAGCCACATGGTGTAGATGAAGAGATAAAAGCCAATGGTAAGTGCAAGCAGAGCGGCCGAGACCGCATTCACCGCAATCCCCATAAGCAGAATGGACCCCAGCGAAAGCGTGATGCCAAGATTCAGCGCCTCCGCCGGGGCGACCCGGCCAAGAGGGATGGGACGTTCTTTTGTGCGCTCCATTACGGCGTCGATATCGGCGTCATACCACATGTTCAGTGCGCCGGAGGCGCCCGCCCCGATAGCAATGCATAGCAGGGCGATAAACCCGATAAAGGGATTGATGGAGTCCGGCGCCAGCATGATTCCCGTCAGCCCGGTAAACACCACCAGCGACATCACCCGCGGTTTCAGCAGGGCGAAGTAATCCCCGACGGTCGATTCCTCCTGCGCGGCGTGGGTGAACGGGGCCCGCTCAATCTCCGCACGAACCCGCTCCAGCTGTTTAACCTGGCGGGCGCCCTTAGTGGCAAGACCGGATTTATTGACACGGCTAACACTTTGAGCCGCGAGGCTGCTCATATTCTGTGAAGCGTGTTTTTGTGGCCTGTCCATTTTGGAACCCAACGCAGGAACATAGGAATAACTTAAGCGGCGCGACAAAGGAGAAATGCGTAGTTTAGGCCTTATCGGCTGTTCTTAAAAACACAAAACACCAATGGCGAGAGATAAGATCAAGGCTTCAGGCCAGTCATGGACCGGCCTGAAACCACACGGATTACTATTTAATCCAAGGCAGCGTATTGAACTGGTGGAATGGCGGCGGGGATGAGAGCGTCCATTCCAGGGTAGTGGCCGACGGCCCCCAGGGATTATCCGCGCAGCGCTCCTTCCGCATGAAGGCATGCGCCAGCATGATCAGGAAGACGATCACCCCCGAGAAGGAAATATAGGCGCCGATGGAGGAGACCATATTCCAGCCCGCGAAGGCGTCGGGATAATCAGCGTAGCGGCGCGGCATGCCCGCGAGCCCAAGGAAGTGCTGCGGAAAGAATATCAGATTGACCCCGATAAAGGTCAGCCAGAAATGCAACTTTCCAAGAAATTCGGAATAGACCCGGCCGGACATTTTGCCGAACCAGTAATAGAAGCCGCAAAACACTCCGAACAGCGCTCCCAGGGACATGGTGTAATGGAAATGCGCAACCACGTAATAGGTGTCGTGCAGCGCCACATCAACGCCGGCGTTGGACAGCACGACCCCCGTTACGCCGCCAACCGTGAACACGAAGATGAAACCGATCGCCCACAGCATCGGAGTTTTGAATTCAATCGACCCGCCCCACATGGTGGCGACCCAGGAGAAAATCTTAACCCCTGTGGGGACGGCGATCACCATTGTGGCCGCAAGGAAATACGCCTTCATATCCACATTCATACCGACCGTATACATATGGTGCGCCCAAACCACAAAGCCGATGCCGCCGATCGCCACCATTGCATAGGCCATCGCCATATAACCGAATACCGGTTTGCGGGAGAAGGTGCTGACGACCTGGCTGATAATGCCGAAGGCCGGCAGGATCAGAACATACACCTCCGGGTGACCGAAAAACCAGAACAGATGCTGGAACAATACGGGGTCGCCGCCGCCGGAGGCGTCAAAGAAAGTCGTTCCGAAATTGCGGTCCGTGAGCAGCATGGTGATCGCCCCCGCCAGCACCGGCAGCGAGAGAAGCAGCAGGAAAACCGTGACGAGAATGGACCATACGAACAGGGGCATCTTATGCATGGTCATGCCCGGAGCCCGCATGTTGAAGATGGTGGTGATGAAATTGATCGCCCCCAGAATTGAGGAAGCGCCGGCCAGATGCAGGCTGAGAATGGCGAAATCCACCGCCGGCCCGGGATGGCCCGCAACGGAAGAGAGCGGGGGATAAATTGTCCATCCGCCGCCGACCCCGTTACTGCCCGGAGGCCCCTCTACAAACATCGAAATGATCAGCAGCCCGAGCGCAGGCGGCAACAGCCAGAACGAAATATTGTTCATGCGCGGGAAAGCCATATCCGGCGCCCCGATCATCAGCGGCACGAACCAGTTGCCGAAACCGCCGATCAGGGCTGGCATGATCAGGAAGAAAACCATGATCAGACCGTGCCCGGTGACCAGCGTGTTGAACAGATGATAATTCCCACCCAATATGTCATCGCCCGGCGTGGCGAGCTCGGTACGGATGATCATCGACATTGTGCCACCGATCAGCCCCGCAATGATGGCGAAGATCAGGTACATGTTCCCAATGTCTTTATGGTTGGTCGAATACAGATAACGCCGCCAGCCAGTTGGATGGTGCGCATGTTCTGCGTGAGCGTCAGACACGTTGTTCATTGGTGACTCTCTCTCGTGAAATTTCCGGACAGGTTAGCGTTTAGCGATCCATCGAGACGGACGCCAGGCCAATAGCTGGCGGAGCGGGTCTGGAGGCGTATTTGACCTTTGCTTCCTCTATCCATTTGGAGAATTCCTCCTTGCTGACGACCTTGACCGCCGTGGGCATGAATGCATGCCGTGCGCCGCAAAGTTCCGAGCACTGGCCATAAAAAACGCCCTCTCGCGTCGCCTTGAACCAGGTTTCGTTCAAATGGCCCGGAATGGCGTCGATCTTAACTCCCATTGCAGGCAAAGCGAAGGCGTGAATGACATCCACCGATGTGACCTGCATGCGAATCGTTGTGTCCACGGGAACAACGATGTCATTATCCACCGCCAGCAGACGCGGCGCGTCCGCAGGCCTGTCTGCGTCTTCCAGCATGGTGATGTCATAAGTGAGTTGATCCTGGTCAGGGTATTCAATGTTCCAGAACCACTGATTACCGGTAAGCTTGAGGGTCATGTCCGCCTCGGGAACGACATCCGCCGCATAAAGAAGCCGGAAAGACGGAATCGCGATCGCGACCAATATGAGGACCGGGATTACCGTCCATACCACTTCCAGCGGCGTGTTGTGTGTTGTGGTGGAGGGCGTGGGATTGGCGCGCGAATTAAAGCGCAGCATGATGAACAACAATAACGCCAGCACAAAACCTGCGATAAGAGTGATGATAACCAGGAGCATATTATGAAATCCGTTCAACTGCTCCATGATCGGCGAGGCGGCCGGCGGAAAACCCAATTGCCAATTTACGGGGGTTTCGGCGACCGCGACTCCGCCAGTTATTAAAAAAAACGCCGTCGCCGCCAGCGCCCCTGCAAGGAGATTGCGGTATTGGGATATACAACACATATCTTTTTTCCTGATGTTTTACCCGCATAGAGAGTCGCGCTAAAGACGCGCCCTCTTTCTGTCCCACAAAGCATAATCTCTCCCAAACTGCAAGCACGGATACGCACGACATCCTCTTTCGGATATGGCTTTTTCCCGCCAAAAAAATGCGAATCATTCGCGTTATTCACCGGTGTTTCCACCCGCATACGCGCTCTTCCCACCGCCGGGCCTGCAGCGCGCCAGATTCCGGCGAGAGACCGCTTGATCGTGAATTCCGCACGTTTTGGATTTGCGTTAGCCGAAGACGCCGCAGCCTTCCTTAACCATCCATTCAGGAGCGGCTTTCCATGCCGCCATATGGAACAGCGCTAACTCCGGTTGACGTAAGCCGCCGCACGCGCCGCATCACCCTCGGCCGTAACTTCATAGATTGGCTTTAGCCTTGCGGCGATATCCATTTTACCCTGGTCGACCGACTGGCTTAAGGCCCAGATGAGCTTGTCGCTGAGCCGCCTTGTATACTCAGGCATGTCCGGATTGGCTCCGCCGTCAAGGGGCTGGGCGCCGCCGCCTGCAAGGTGGCGCAGATCCGCAGAGGCGTGTGTTTCCGCCTGCTGCGCTTCCGCGGCGATGACGCCAAGAACAGTCGCCAAATGAGGTAAATTCATTTCAAAGGATTGTTCTATGGCCCAGATCAGCTTATCCGATAATCTGCGTGTGTAACGGTTAACATCTTTATTCCTGAACAGAGCGCGCCTGATCTCCAGCCATTTCTTGCATTCGCCAAGATCATTCGCCATGGCGGCGGAAACCAGTTCGCGCGCGGCGACGTTTTGCGCCGAGGCGCCATATTTTCTGAACAGCGTCATGGCGGCGTCATGGATTTCGTGTTCGCTGGCCAGATCCTGGGGCATGGTTTTCTCCCTTTTTTACCTAACCATAATAGTTTAACTGACATAATTATGCCTGATTTATGACGAAAGCTTTGATTTGAAGACAAACTAAACGATTTTTCAGTTGCGCCGCAGGATCTCAGACCCGGCGCGCGACTGCTTGGGCCAGACCGCCAGGAGGTTTTGAATCTGGGTTTGTTATCGTTATATTAGCCGTGAAGTTTAATAGATTTGCCAACAGCGGGTCAGGGTGGGATACATGGCTGAAATGGAAGCAGCGCGCGCAGTTCCGGCGACTCTGGCCGAAGATCTGTTCTTTAACAGGACAGGCATGGACCGGGGCCGCGTGCAGACCCTGCTCGACGGCGCGCTTCTCGGCGCAGAGGACGGAGAGCTTTTTCTGGAATACGCCGTATCGGAGAGTTTCGCTTTCGACGACGGGCGTTTGAAACATGCGTCTTTCGATACGGGACAGGGCTTTGGCCTGCGCAGCGTTTCCGGGGAGGCGAGCGGATATGGCCATTCCTCAGAGCTGAGCGAAGCCGCCATCCAGCGCGCAGCCCAAACCGTCCGCGCTGTGCAAAGCGGTCGGTCAGGACAGTTTACCACAGCCCCCGCACGCACCAATCGCAGCCTGTACAGACCGGATAATCCGCTTGAAGCGGAGCCATTCGAGGCCAAGATCAAACTGCTGGAGGATATCAACGCCTATGCGCGCAGCCTCGACACACGGGTGCGGCAGGTTTCCTGCTCCCTCAGCGGTGAATGGCGGGTAGTGGAAATCATCCGCCCCGGCGGCGAAACCGTGCGGGATATCCGTCCGCTGGTGCGCCTCAATGTCGCCGTCGTCGCGGGTGAAGGCGACCGTCAGGAATCCGGCAGTTACGGGGCGGGCGGGCGCAGCGGCTATGCCGAATATCTTGAACCCGGCAATTGGCGCCATTTTGTTGATGAGGCGCTGCGTCAGGCGCTGGTCAATCTGCAGTCGGTTCCGGCGCCTGCTGGCGAACAGGTGGTTGTGCTCGGTTCCGGATGGCCAGGCATTTTGTTGCACGAAGCTATCGGCCACGGTCTTGAGGGCGATTTCAACCGCAAGAAAACCAGCGCCTTCGCTGGCCTGCTCGGCCAGCGTGTGGCGGCAAAAGGGGTGACCATTGTCGATGACGGCACGTTGCAGGGCAGACGTGGATCCCTCACCATTGATGATGAGGGTACGCCCACCTCCAATACCGTGCTGATCGAAGACGGAATCCTGAAAGGGTACATCCAGGACCGGCTCAACGCCCGGCTGATGGGAATGGCGCCGACCGGAAATGGACGCCGGCAGTCTTACGCGCATATGCCAATGCCCCGCATGACCAACACTTATATGTTAAGCGGCGATAAAGACCCGGCCGAGATCATAGCTTCGGTCAAAAACGGTATTTACGCCGTTTCTTTTGGCGGCGGGCAGGTGGACATCACCAGCGGCAAATTCGTCTTCAGCTGTACTGAAGCCTATCGGATCGAAAACGGTAAATTGGGCGCTCCGGTCAAGGGAGCTACGCTGATTGGCAACGGCCCCGACGTGCTCACCAAGGTCGCCATGATCGGCAATGACATGCAGCTGGACCCGGGTATCGGCACTTGTGGCAAAAACGGCCAGGGTGTGCCCGTGGGGGTGGGGCAGCCAAGCCTGCGGGTGGACGGACTGACCGTTGGCGGCACCGCTGTCTAGCTGCCGTACAGTCCCGAAACTGAGCTTCAGCTTCAGACCTTGTTTAATATTCTGGCGACAGATTATCTGGATTTGGCGGAGACGATCCTTTAAGGGTGGGCTGCATTTCATCTTTATCGCCTAATGCACGGAGTATATCGTTTTGAAAGATTTTCGCTCTCGGCTTAGCCGAATGCTCTCACCTTTCAGCAACATACACCGCCAGGGCGATCTGCCCGATATTTTCATTTTTTCTGCTCCCCGCACCGGCTCTACCTTTTTGATGGAGCTGCTTGCCGCACAGCCAGGCATGAAGTCGATTAACGAGCCGTTCAGCATGAACTATGCCCATACGCGCCGCGAATTGGGGGTGGACAACTGGCGTGACGCAGTTCTTTTGCCGAATCGCCGCGAAGTTTATGGGAAATATGTCGACCGTTTGCGCCATGGCCGCATCAACGATTTCAAATCGCCATTTTGGGGGGAGTACGGACGTTTTTACACTACCCGTAACACCTTCAAGATTTTACATGCAGGCGAGGATATGATCGAGTGGTTCGAGGAGCACTTCAACGGCCTGATCGTATTGCTGATCCGCCATCCCGTTCCCACCGTTCTATCGCATAAGCAGCACCCAAGAGTAGACTATTTCCTGCAGCAGCCGGAAATGCGCGCGAAGTTTTCCCCCGTGCATATCGCGTTTGCCGAACGCATTCTGGCGTCAGACAATCAATATGACAGGGGCGTGCTGGATTGGTGCCTTCAATATTACCCTGCCTTCATCAATGGCGTTAATCCGCGCTGGACTGTTATCAGTTATGAGGATCTGTCAGTGGAGGCTAACGGCGCGGTCAGATTTCTGGAACAGCGTCTGCGGCTCTCCCCCGTCAAGAATTTATCAAAGCTTATTGGCACCCCATCGGGATCTACCGTGCAGTCTGATCCCAGCACAGTGGCTTTTTTCAACTCCGGCAAAGCTACGAGCGACCGGCAGTTCCTGATTGAAAAATGGCGCCAAGATCTCGCGCCCGGACTTGAGAAGCGAACTTTTGAAATTCTGGAGGGCATGGGGCTGGATATCTACAGCTATGGCAGCCTGTTTCCAGCAGAAAAATACCGCATTCCGGCGCATTTGCGCGCTTAAGATCAGCCCTCCTAACCGGCTTTCCGGAAGACCACTTAAACACAATCACCAATTTTTCAATAAAACTTTACTGAAACTGGCGTTTTCCGTTTCAGTCAGCCTCCTGTTGTTAGTTATCT
>DMKG01000202.1:25696-27412 GCA_003454415.1 Alphaproteobacteria bacterium | reverse complement strand
GCGCCATGAACCCCGATAAAAACAAAGGGCAGCAGTTGCAGGAATATCCATAACGGCTGTGTCCATAATTGCAGCCGGCTGATGAAGGTGACGCCATGCGTCACCAGGGGGATGATGACGATGGAGCTGACGATATATCCGAGCGTCAGCGGCACGCCAAAGCACAACTCCAGCGCCAGCGACATGATCGCCGCTTCGATCGCAAAAAAGAGGAAGGTGAAGGATGCGTAGATCAGGGAGGTAATGGTCGATCCGATATACCCGAATCCTGCACCGCGCGTCAGCAGGTCGATGTCGACGCCATATTTCGCCGCGTAATAGGCGACCGGCGCTCCGGTTGCAAAAATGATGGCGCTTACCGCAAGAATGGCCGCTGTTGCGTTATAAAATCCATAACCCAGAATGATGGCGCCGCCGATCGCTTCCAGCGCCAGGAAGGAGATCGCGCCCAGCGCCGCGTTGGCGACACGGAAATTAGACCATTTTCTGGCTTTTTCAGCAGTAAAGCGAAGCGCATAGTCCTCCAGAGTCTGGTTGGCGACCCATTTGTTGTAGTTGCGCCGTACACGAACGATCTTCTGCCGCGCATTCATCAATTATGGCCTTTTCCCGGACGAACACCACGGCCGTCATAGCAGCATCAGTCTAATGCTGTTTTTGTGCGCCGCACAAGAAGTTATTTGCGCCGCAATGGCTGCGCGGGAAAAGGCGGGCCGGTTAACCCAGTTACCGGGAGGGCGCCAAAAAATTCAGCAATACTACCACTTTTTAGGCTGATCTGGCGTTTTCGTCGTCCGTCCGTATTCCATGGATATGTTCCGGAACCCCGTTACTTCCATATACGTCAAACAACGTATTGTTGCACCGCAATATTATCGTTGATGGTTGGCGCAGGAGTCGCAATCCAGCGATTCAGTCGCAGCAATTGAGGAGGCGTTGCATGTCATCGGATAACGGAAAGGCCGGAGGCCGCGGAATCATGGATTTTCAATCTCCAACACGCCGGCAATTGCTGATAGGGACTGCGGCCCTGGGCTTTGCGTCGTTGCTGCCGCGCAGTGTATGGTCGCAGGCCTTCCCTACCAGCGCCGTCAACACCACCGGCCTTGCGGTTACAGACACCGAGGTGACCATCGGCATTCTGCACTCTGTCACCGGCACCATGGCGATTTCAGAAACAGGATCTGTACAGGCGGAAAAACTGGCCATTGAACAGATTAACGCGGCGGGCGGGGTTCTGGGCCGCAAGATCAAATTCATTCAGGAAGACGGGGCAAGCGACTGGCCTACATTTGCCGAAAAGGCCAAGAAGCTGCTGGTTAACGACAAGTGCGCCTCGGTGATGGGCTGCTGGACATCGGCTTCGCGGAAGGCGGTGCTGCCGGTCTTCGAACAGTATAACGGCATGCTGTATTACCCGACCTTCTATGAAGGACTGGAGCAGTCCAAGAATGTCATCTATACCGGACAGGAGGCCACGCAGCAGATCATCGCCGGGCTGGACTGGGTGGCGAAGGAAAAAGGCGCAAAGAGCTTCTATCTTCTTGGGTCGGACTACATCTGGCCGCGCACCTCCAACAAGATCGCGCGCAAGCATATCGAAAACTTTCTCAAGCTGAAAGTTTCTGGCGAGGAATATTTTCCGCTTGGCCATACCCAGTTCAATTCCGTTATCAACAAACTGAAGCTGACCAAGCCTGACGTGATCTACGCGAT
>DMKG01000202.1:24970-25458 GCA_003454415.1 Alphaproteobacteria bacterium | reverse complement strand
GCGTTCTACAAACAGCTCAAGGCGGCAGGCATCGACCTCACCAAGCAGACGCTGATGACCATCTCCGTAACCGAAGACGAAATCCTTGGCATTGGCGGGGAAAACATCGTCGGAGCCTATGCCTGCATGAAATATTTCCAGTCTCTCGACAATCCTAACAACAAGGCGTTTGTCTCCGAATTCAAGAAGATGTGGGGGCCGGAAACCGTCATCGGCGATGTGACCCAGGCTGCTTATCTGGGGCCATGGCTGTGGAAGCTGACCGTGGAGAAAGCCGGCTCCTTCGATGTGGACAAGGTGGCGGCCGCATCGCCCGGCATCGAGTTCAAGGAAGCGCCAGAAGGCTATGTGCGCATCCATGAAAACCACCACCTCTGGAGCAAGACCCGCGTCGGGCTGGCGCGCTCCGACGGCCAGTATGACGTGGTCTATGAAACGGCGGATCTCATGGAGCCGAACCCGTTTCCGAAAGGATACCAGTAACTGCG
>DMKG01000202.1:21754-24774 GCA_003454415.1 Alphaproteobacteria bacterium | reverse complement strand
ACCCGCCGGCTGCCGGTTGATGATGGCCTCAAAAGGGGATTGATCAATGTTATCTGAATATTCTCTTGGCGATCTTGGCGCGATATTCGCCATGCAGGCGTTTGCCGGCCTGATACTTTTCTCCGTGTATCTTCTGATGGCGCTCGGCCTCGCCATCATCTTCGGGCAGATGAACGTCATCAACATGGCGCATGGGGAATTCATGATACTGGGCGCTTATGCGACCTATCTGTGTTCGCACATTTTCCAGACCTACGCGCCGGGACTTTATGGCGGTTATTTCTTCGTGGCCATGGTTTTTGCTTTCCTGCTGTCCGGCGGCCTGGGGTTGCTGGTGGAATGGCTGCTCATACGTCACCTCTATACGCGGCCCCTGGACACGCTTCTGGCGACGTGGGGACTGAGCCTGATCCTGCAGCAGTCCTTCCGCTCCATATTCGGCGCACGCGAAGTGGGCGTCGAACTGCCTGGCTGGATGATGGGATCCCTTCCCCTGGGGGGCGCCGTCGAAGTGCAGATCAATGGTCTTTTCGTGATGGCGCTGACGCTGTTCATCACGGGAATGGTGGCGTTGCTGCTGTTTCGTTCGCGCTGGGGGCTTCACGTCCGCGCCGTGCTTTCCAACAGGGTCATGGCGGACGCCGCGGGCATCAACACACAACGGGTAGACCGGCTTACTTTCGGACTGGGCTGCGGCATTGCCGGCATTGCCGGCGCCGCCTTTACCATGATCGGCTCGACAGGCCCGACGGCAGGCCAGCTATATATCGTCGACACCTTCCTGGTGGTCGTGTTCGGCGGCGCGCAAAGCCTTCTGGGAACCGTTTTCTCCGCTCTCTCCATATCCCAGTCCCAGTCCGTCATGGAATTCTTCATGTCGGGTTCGATGGCGAAGGTGATCACTTTGCTGTTTGTCATCGGACTTCTGATGCTGCGCCCGCAGGGCCTGTTCGTCCTCAAGATCAGAAGGTAAGCATCATGTATGAAGCGCTGACGAATGACCGGAAGCTGGAACTTATTGGCATCGCGGCGATCGCCTTGCTGATAGTGGTGGCGCTTCCTCTCAGCCTGGACATCTTCCGTCTCAATCTCATCGGAAAATATCTCACTTACGCTTTCGTCGCCGTCGGGCTCGTCCTGTGCTGGGGGCATACAGGCATCCTCAGCCTGGGGCAGGGCGTGTTCTTCGGACTTGGCGGCTATTGCATCGCCATGTATCTGAAACTCGAAGCTTCCACGCCAGAGGCCACCAGCATCCAGTCGACACCCGGCATCCCGGATTTCATGGACTGGAATCAGTTGACCGCCCTTCCCTTCTTCTGGGTTCCCTTCAAATCCCTACCGCTGGCGCTGACCGCCGTCATCCTTGTGCCAACGCTGATCGCCTTCATCCTGGGCTATGCGCTGTTCAAGCGGCGCGTGGGCGGGGTCTACTTCGCCATTATCACCCAGGCGCTGGCGGCGGTGCTGACCATTCTGATCATCGGCAGGCAGGACTTTACCGGCGGCATCAATGGCATTACCGATCTGCGCACTCTGATGGGCTGGGACATCCGCACCGACAGCGCAAAATACATTCTCTATTTCGTCTGCTGTTTCCTGTTGCTGGGCAGTATGCTGCTGGCGCGGCAGGTCGTTTCCAGCAAGCTGGGGCGGATTCTGATCGCCGTACGCGACAAGGAAGAGCGGGTGCGGTTTTCCGGCTATGACCCTGCGCATTTCAAGATTTTTGTCTTCTGTTTAGCCTCCGCCATTGCGGCGGTTGGGGGGGCGATGTTCACCCTGCAGGTGGGTTTCATGTCTCCCTCGTTCATCGGCATCGTTCCGTCCATAGAAATGGTGATTCTCTGCGCCGTGGGCGGACGCCACTCGCTGATTGGGGCGGTAGCCGGCGCCTTGCTGGTCAACTGGGGAAAGACTCTGTTTTCAGAAAGCTTTCCCGAATTGTGGCTGTTCGCCATGGGCGGGCTTTTCATCGGTGTCGTGCTGGCGTTCCCGCGCGGGCTGGCTGGCCTCTTCACCGATCAGCTTTTGCCTCTGTTCCAGCGCAGGCTTGCCGTCAAACAGGCCGATCCCACCACCGTGCCGGCCGAGTAAAGGGGGCGCCCGCATGTCAAACAACACCGATTTTCTGCTGGCGCTGGAAAATGTCAGCGTTTCCTTTGACGGTTTCAAGGCTGTCAGTGATCTCAACCTTTATATCGAAAAGGGAGAGCTGCGGGTGATCATCGGGCCGAATGGCGCGGGGAAGACCACCGTGCTCGATCTCATCTGCGGCCGCACAAGGCTCAGCAGCGGCTCGATCAAGTTCAACAACCGGGAAATCACCAGGCACAGCGAACAGGACATCGTGAAGCTGGGCATCGGGCGCAAGTTTCAGACCCCATCGATCTATGAAGACCTGACCGTATTTGAAAATCTTGAAATTTCCTTTCCACGGGGCCGCAGCGTTACCGGCGCGCTTTTCTGGAAACGGACCCGCGAGATTACAGAACAGGTGCATCTGACCGCCCAGACGATCTTCCTGGAAAAGCTGCTTGACAGCCCTGCCGGATTACTGAGCCACGGCCAGAAGCAGTGGCTGGAAATCGGCATGCTGCTGATTCAGGACCCGGAACTTCTGATGCTGGACGAACCCGTGGCGGGCATGAGCGTTGCGGAGCGGGCAAAGACGGCCGAGCTTCTGAACGTGGTCATCCGCAACCGTTCGGTGATCGTCATCGAACACGACATGAAATTTGTCGAAAGCATCGCCCACCGCGTGACCGTTCTGCACCAGGGCAAAGTGCTGGCTGAAGGCAGAATGGATGCCATACAGGCCAACCCGGAAGTCAGGGAAGTCTATCTCGGCCACTGAAGGATACTACCATGCTCGAAGTACGGAATCTCGATGTCGCCTATGGCCAGAGCCAAGTGCTGCATGGCCTCGATTTCACGGTCCAGCCGGGAGAGATTGTAGCTGTGGTTGGCCGCAACGGCATGGGAAAAACCACCTTGATGAAATCCCTGATCGGCATGCT
>DMKG01000202.1:21230-21502 GCA_003454415.1 Alphaproteobacteria bacterium | reverse complement strand
GATCGGCATCGTGCCGGTCAGAAAAGGAGAGATCATCGTAAACGGCGCCGACGTCACCGCCCTTTCCAGCCATGGGCGGGTTGCAAAGGGAATGGCCTATGTGCCGCAGGGGCGCCAGATTTTTGGCGCCATGACGGTGGAGGAAAACATCAGGACGGGCCTTTCCGCCACCGGCAGACGCGACGTTCCCGACGAAATCTACAGCATATTTCCCATACTGTGGGAGTTTAACAAACGCCGTGCCGGCAACCTTTCCGGCGGACAGCAGCAGC
>DMKG01000202.1:0-21003 GCA_003454415.1 Alphaproteobacteria bacterium | reverse complement strand
AGCAGCAGCAGCTCGCCATCGCCCGCGCCCTGGTCATGCGGCCCCGGCTGCTGATCCTCGATGAGCCCACCGAAGGCATTCAGCCCTCCATCATCAAGGATCTGGCCAAAGTGCTGCGCGAAATCCGCGACATGCGCAGTCTGTGCATCATCGTGAGCGAGCAGGTGCTCAGCTTTGTGCTCAGCGCGGCGGATCGCATACTGGTTCTTGAAAACGGGCGCATCGTGCATAGCGATGTGCGTGAGGGGGTCGACGAAGCGGCAATCGCCCGCTTTCTCGCCGTGTAAATCCGTGCGTAACGTCAACACAAGGAAAGGAATAACCTCATGCCAGAAACGCTGATTAAGGTCGATCTCAAAGACTCCCCTTACAATAACGATATGATACACAACCGCTGGCATCCCGATATTCCCATGGCGGCATGGGTAAAGAAGGGAGATGACTTCATCATCGAAACCTATGACTGGACTGGCGGCTTCATCAAGAACAATGACAGCGCGGACGATGTGCGGGACATCGATCTGTCGATCGTGCATTTCCTGTCGGGGCCGATCGGCGTCGAAGGGGCCGAGCCCGGCGATCTTCTGGTCGTGGATCTGCTGGATGTGGGCGCTAAACCGGACAGTCTCTGGGGCTTTAACGGCTTCTTCTCAAAGAAGAATGGGGGCGGTTTCCTGACGGACCATTTTCCTATGGCGCAGAAATCCATTTGGGATATTTCCGGCCTGTACACGCATTCGCGGCATGTGCCGGGGGTGAAATTCGCAGGCCTGATCCACCCTGGTCTGATCGGGTGCCTGCCGGACCAGAAGCTGCTGGATATCTGGAACAAACGCGAAGTGGATTTCATCGCCACCGAACCTGACCGGGCGCCGCCCCTGGCCAATCCGCCTTTCGCCGCCACCACTCATGCGGGCAGGGCGAAAGGGGACGTCAGAGAAAAGGTGGCGGCGGAAGGCGCGCGCACAGTCCCCCCGCGCGAGCATGGCGGCAATTGCGACATCAAGGATCTGTCCCGGGGTTCAAGAATTTATTTCCCAGTCTATGTCAAGGGGGGCGGGCTCTCCATGGGCGATCTGCATTTCAGTCAGGGAGATGGTGAAATCACCTTTTGTGGCGCCATTGAAATGGCCGGATGGCTGCATATCAAGGTAGACGTGATCAAGGATGGAATGGCGAAATACGGCATCAGGAATCCCATTTTCAAGCCTTCTCCGATAACCCCGCAACACGGGAACTATCTCATCTTTGAAGGCATTTCAGTGGATGAATGGGGCAAACAATATTATCTGGACGTGCATATCGCCTACCGGCAGGCCTGCCTGAACGCCATCGAATATCTGACCAAATTCGGGTACTCGAAAGCCCAGGCCTACGCCATCCTCGGCACCGCCCCCGTACAGGGGCATATTTCCGGCGTCGTCGATATTCCTAACGCCTGTGCGACGCTCTGGCTTCCGACGGACATTTTCGAATTCCCCATCATGCCGGACGCGGCCGGACCCGTTAAATTCATCGATGGCGGGGTGGATATCCCGATGTCGCCGGACAAATAGACCTTTCACCACTCCGGGCGGCGAAGCGCCGCCCGGGCTTGACCAGCAGGAATCGCCATCATGCCAGTCTATGATTATCATTGTGACGTCTGCGGCCCGTTCACGGAAATGCGCCCCATGGCGGAATATGACCTGCCTCAAACCTGTCCCGAATGCGGGAGGGATGCGCCAAGGGCGCTTTCGGTTCCGCATTTCGCGCGCATGCCGGAAGGGCGGCGGCGCGCGTTCGCCTTAAATGAACGCAGCGCCCACGCGCCACAGCGCCTGGCGGAATACAGATCAAAACATGGCGCAGACTGTTTGTGCTGCAGGGGGAAAAAAAACCTTGGCGCCAGATACGGAAAAGACGGCTCCAAAAGCTTCCCGGCGGCCCGCCCCTGGATGATTTCACATTAGCACCACAGACGTTCAGATAGACGCGCGATGCATCAATTTCTTTGCCAATCCTGAAATCCCCCTCTCCACAGCAAGCCCTGAAGATCTCTTCATCAGGACAATCCGGCGCGCCACAAGAATCCCTACGTCGTGGTCATCAGGTTCTGTTTCTGCCGCTTTATTCCCGTGACATCAACCCAATCGAAATGGGGTTTTTTCAAACTCAGTCTGCCGGACATCCAGACGCCGCTTGCCTGATCTAACCCGGCCGTTTTCGCTGTATCAGCTGATCCAGAACCTGTCCGTCGATATTTGTCGATATCTGCATCCACAACGGCAGATGATCCGACAGCTGATAGGTGAATTCCGCCTTCGTAAGATGGGGGAACAGCGGTTTGTGATCGCCGGCGTAGAAATCGAGGACGCCACCCGCCAGCGTGAATTCATCCCCGTAGCGTGCGAAGTGCAGGATTTGATCATAGCGCTTGTCCCGGGCGAGGTTCGACCCGAATTCGTCCTTGATGAGCGCCCTGGGGATGGTCAGGCCCGTCGAAGTCAGCGCCTTGAACATGGTCGAGGATCTGCTGGGAATGTTGAAATCCCCCATGACGATCCAGTCATGGTCCTCGCAATGCTTGTCCCTGAGTTTCGCATCAAGCCAGTTGGCGAGAAGTTCAATCTCACGCTCGCGCGCCGTATCGCTGTCACCCCAGCGGATATGCACGGTGAGCGCCAGGAAATCAAAATTGCCCGCCTTGAAGGACGCGATGTAAGGCGCGCGCCAGAAGCTGCTTTCCGGCAGGTATTCGGCGCCCCGTTTCTTGCGCGGCGGACTTGCCATCGCCGCCATGCCATTGAAGGTGCAGGCGCGCTGGTCGTACAGATAGCAGATGCGCTCCCGGTTGCCGCCAGCATCGGGAATGGCGTCGGAATAAACCGCATCCCAATAGGGGCCAAGTATCGGCAGCACGCGCTGCAGATCGCTCAGATTGTCGCGCAGCTCCACAATGCCGACAAGGTCGAATTGGCCGATGATCTCCGCAAGATAATGGATCGCCGCCTCACTCCGCCGTTTCCTGCCGAATTCGCGAATGTTCCATGTGGCGATGTTCAGGGTTTCATCAAGTCTGGAAGACGGGATCGCCGCACCCTCTATCCGTCTGCGCAGCAGCTTCAATCCTTCCGCGATTTCAAGGCTTACATTTCCGTGAAACATGCCCTTCCGCTCCCTGCTGTGGCAGTTCACTATATCACTGGTTGGGCCGTGCGGCACGGTTCATGCGATATGCCGTGTAGCACAGCATGATGGCCGTCAGGCCGCCTGGTCCTCCGGTATCCTGATCAGGGATTCAGCGGGGATGCCGAGGCCCCGGTGCAGTCTCCAGATCATTCTGAGCGTCAGCGGCCGCTTGCGGTTGAGCATTTCACAGACGCGGTTGCGGCTGCCGATATACGGGATGAGATCCCTGGGTTCCAGAGCCTGGTTCTCCATGTGGTACCTGATGGCCTCGACCGGGTCAGGAAGGTCGATCGGGTAATGCTTCGCCTCCCACGCTTCGACCAGGGTCACGAGCGCGTCAATCCGGCCGTACTGGCGATGCGTGCCGATAAACCGTATGTAAACGACGCGGCAGGGGTAGTTGATCCACACCACGATGCGGTATTTGTTGCCCGCGATGTTGAACACGGCCTGGCCGTCCTGATGAAGGGCAAGCCGCGCGATATCGCCCATCAGGACGAGATATCCGTTGATGCAATTTTTATTTCTTCAAACCCCTTCCCTTATAGAGAAGATTTCTAATTTCTGAAATTTTCTGCTTTCGCGCTTTTAATAACATCATGCGTCTTTAAGAACGCGCGCAGGCCGCCATTCTTTTCTGTCTCATGCATGAGAAGAGGATGGATGAAGCCATTGTATAAAACCAATCCTAGAGGAGGCTGATAATGAATACGTTATTCAAATCTTTCCTGATGTCGACAGCGCTTGGCTTGGCCATAGCCCCAGCGGCGCAGGCGCAGCAAAACAAAGCCCCAGCCGAAATGAAGGATAATTCTTACGTCACGATTTCAGGCAAGGTGGGAGAAATCCTAGATGCGGATGAGTTCAACCTGAGCTACAGCGACGGCACGATCAAGGTGGATACAAATGACGGCTGGCCCAATCTTTTTCGCACGGACGCCATCGAGGTGCTCAAACCGGGCGACAAGATAACAGTGACAGGTCTGGTAGATGACAACCTCTTCGTCAAGAAAGAGATTGACGCCATTAGCATTTCTCACCATGGAGAGACTTATTCACGCATATACTGGCATACGCCCTATGACAACGCCTATTACGGCTACTGGCCCTATTATGGCTGGGATGACAAGATGTATGACGACAACGTCAGCATTTCTGGAACAGTAAGCAAAATCCTGAACGACACTGCGTTTGAGATGAAATATGGCACGGGCTCGGTCAAAGTCAGTACGGACGATCTGAATGTGCTCGACGCTGATCGCCTGCGGGTAGGGGACCGAGTGATGGTCTACGGCGATATGGATGACAACTGGTTCGGCAAGCGCGAGCTGGACGCCGACCATCTGGTGCGCACCAATGTCTATGGTCCCCGAGGTTAGGCGGATGATATGGCGCAAACAGTCCAGAAGATGGCGGACGGCTGGCGTACTGACCGTTTGAAGGATCGTCCTGACACGGAGCGCGCGTGATGGCGATGACTCCGAAAGCTACCGTTGTCGTCACCGGCTGTGCCGGTTTCATCGGCGGGGCGGTTGTGGAACGGCTGGCGAAGGATTACCAAGTCATTGGCCTGGATCTGAATGCGCCCGCGGCGTTTCCCCAGGATGCTAAATTCATCGAAATAGACCTCTCTTCCGATAAAAGCGTCCGGCAGGCGCTACAACGGGTGAAGCGGCAATGCATCTCTCCCATCGCTTCGGTGGTGCACCTGGCGGCGTATTTCGACCTTACCGGCGAAGAGAACATGAAATATGAAGAGATCACGTTGCGCGGCACCGAGCGCCTGTTGGCCGGATTGCAGGATTCCAAGGTTGAGCAGTTTATTTTCGCAAGCAGCATGCTGGCTCATGCGCCCTGCAAACCGGGCGAAACAATCGATGAATCCTGGCCGCTGAAGCCAAGAACGCCTTACGACGTTTCTAAGGTAGAAACAGAGCAGATTGTGCGCGAGAAGCGCGGCGATATCCCCGTCGTGCTGCTTCGGCCTGCGGGCGTCTATGATAACCGGTGCCGCAATGCATTTCTGGCGCAGCAGATCGCGCGTATCCATGAGGAACGGCTCATCGCGCATTTTTACCCTGGCGATTTGCGTACCGGCCAATCCTTTCTGCATGTCGAAGATTTGCTGAGCGCCATTCAGCACGCCATTAAAAAACGGGCGAAGCTGCCTGAGCAGTTGACGCTGCTGCTGGGAGAGGAGGAAGCAATCGGCGTGGAGGCGTTGCAGCGGCGGTTGGGTGAACTTCTGCACGGGGAACCCTGGCATACGTGGGAGATTCCTAAGGCGGTGGCGAAGACCGGGGCATGGATGCAAAACGAGGTAATCGGAGTCGACAGCTTCATTAAGCCCTGGATGGTCGATATCGCCGATGACCATTACGCACTCGCTATCTCCCGCGCCCGCGAACTGCTGGGCTGGGAGCCTAAACATCGTTTGGCTAATGAATTGCAGGGCATGATTGAGGTTTTAAAAGCTGATCCGGTTTCCTGGTACGAGGACAACAGGCTGAATGTGGCAATGGTGGAAGCCGAAAGCGCCGTAGCGCCGCCCCCCCAGTCGCAAAAAGAGAAGAAAGAGCACCATCAGGAGATGCAGGAGACGCATTTTTCCACGCTGTGGGCGCATTTTGCCAATATCATGCTGGGCTTATGGCTGGCCGTTAGCCCGTTTGTGTGGAATGGGTTTAATCAAACCGAATTTACCGAAGCGGTCTGGCGTGTTACCGAAGACCGCGGCTTGTGGGAACCAGCCTTACGCAACGCGCTGCTCGCCTGGAGCGATCTTATCTGCGGCGCGCTTATTGTCGTGTTTGCGTCGCTCTCGCTGTTTTCGCGCCATGCCTGGGCGCAATGGGCGAACACGGTCGTGGGATGCTGGCTGCTGTTCGCCCCACTTATCTTCTGGGCGCCCAGCGCCGCCGTCTATAATAACGATACTCTGGTCGGCGCGTTGGTCATCGCCTTTTCGATCCTCGTTCCTATGATGCCGGGTATGAACCATAAGGGCATGATGGACGAAACCTACGTCCCTCCCGGCTGGACATATTCACCTTCAACTTATGCGCAGCGCATTCCCATCATCGGCCTGGGACTGGTCGGCTTTCTGATCGCACGCTATCTTACCGCTTATCAGCTCGGTCATACTAACAGCGCGTGGGATCCATTCTTCGGCGGCGGAACGGAAGTCATTGTCACCTCCGATGTATCGAAAGCCTGGCCTATCGCCGATGCCGGACTTGGTGCGGTATCCTACATGTTCGAAGTACTGATGGGCATCATGGGCGACCGCCGGCGCTGGCGCACCATGCCGTGGATGGTTCTGGGATTCGGCGCGGTAGTGGTGCCGCTGGGAGCGGTAAGTATCTTCTTCATCGTGATACAGCCCATCGTGATCGGCACCTGGTGCTCGCTCTGTTTGCTTGCCGCAGCCGCGATGGTGATCATGATTCCTTTCACGCTCGACGAGGTGGTGGCGAGTTGCCAGTTCCTGGCCGAAGGCGTCCGGCGCAAGCAGCCCTTCTGGCGCAATTTCTTCCAAGGCGGCCCGATGGCGGGTGGCGTAGTGGAGGAAGGAAAGCCGTGGCGCGTTCGTGATTATTTCAGTCTTTCCGACCTGGCGCATGGCGTGAGCTGGCAGTTGCTCGCGAGCTGCGGTATCGGCATCGCCCTGATGTTCACGCGCCTTATCTTCGGCACAGAAGGCGACATGGCCGACAGCGACCATCTAGTCGGTTCGCTGGTGATCGTGGTGGCGGTGACGGCGTTTGCGGAGGTGGCGCGGCCGGTACGCTTCATCAATATTGTGTTCGGACTTTGGCTGATGGCTGCGCCCTGGCTTCTGGATGGAGCAAGCATGCTTGCCGCCTGGGCGAACGTCGCCGCCGGACTGGCGCTGATTGCGCTGTCGCTGCCGCTGGGCAAACGCAGTAAGGAACATTACGGAAGCTGGGACCGCTATGTGCTATGACGACGCATCATATCCCCCAAAATTTCTCTGATCGCTTTGCGTTTTACACGGTAAAGGCCATGCGCTGCGTAGCGGACAAGTTCTTTGCCAAGCGCTACGGCAACCGCGCGATAGTGCTGGAAACGGTAGCTGGAGTGCCGGGGATGGTAGGCGGGATGTTTCGTCATATGCGATCACTCAGGCGGATGGAGGACGACGAGGGGAAAATCAAAGTCTTGCTGGACGAAGCAGAGAATGAACGCATGCATTTGTTGACCTTCATCGAAATCGGTCATCCAACCCAGTTTGAGCGCATTATCGTCCTGATTGTGCAAGGGGTTTACTTCGCGTTTTACGCTCTGGTGTATATGGTCTCAAAACGCACGGCGCACCGCATCGTGGGTTACATGGAAGAAGAGGCCGTCATTTCTTACACGCAATACCTGGAGGAAGTGGAAAGCGGCCGGATCGAGAATGTGCCTGCGCCTCGGATCGCTACGGAGTACTGGAAGCTTTCTTCCGATTCCCGCCTAAGCGATCTGATAAAGGTGATTCGCACAGATGAAGCGGAGCACCGCGATGCAAATCACCTTCTGGCGGATGAAAATGCATAAACAGGAGAAGCGATGGCAGGCGCCGCTGTACAATTTCTGGTTTCCGCCCTGACGATCATTGCGGCGGGCAGTCTGCTTACCCGGTTCGCTGACAAACTCTCGGAACAGACAGGATTAGGACGTCTTCTTATCGGCAGCATTCTGCTGGCCGGCGCGACGTCAATGCCGGAGATTATCGTTGACTTGAATGTCCTGTCCATCGGCCAACCCGACCTCGCCGTCGGTGATTTATTCGGCAGCTCTTTATTCAATCTCTTAATCCTGATGGCCGTAAGCGCTTACTTCCCGTGGGGAGACACGGGATTCGAACAGTTAAGCCAGCAGCATTCGCTGGCCGCCGCACTGGGTATCGTGCTTACATCCATTATCGGTTTAGGGCTGATATCCAATCTGGAATTTGCGCTGCTGGGCGCAGGGCTGTTTCCCTGGTTCGCCCTGATTTGTTACCTTCTGGGAATGTGGTTGCTGTTCAAGGACGAGGGGAAGACAGATGTTGGACAGGAACCCGAAAGGAGCCCCAGGAAACTGCTGCGCGCCACGGGCGGATTCAGCGCATGCGCGGCGGTGATCCTGGTGGCGGCGCCCTATCTTGCTGAGTCGGCAGATGAACTGGCCCGAGTGACGGGTCTCGGCGGCAGCTTCATTGGCGCCACGCTGGTAGCGCTTTCCACCTCTATGCCGGAACTCGTTTCCACTATCGCCGCCTTTCGCATGCGCTGCCCTGACCTGGCGGCGGGCAATGTCTTTGGCAGCAACATGTACAATATGGTGATGTTCCTGCCGCTCGACTGGTATTATACGGGAAATCTTCTGCGCGCCAGTTCCGATATCAACGCCATGACCGCCATGGGAGTGATTTTCTGCGCCAGCGTCACCGTAGTCACGCTGATCCACCCGCCAAGCGGCAAAAAAGCCCTGTTGGCGGGCAATGGGCTGGTCGCCTTAAGCATCCTCGGCGTACTGTTTCTGCTCTATTACGCAGGCGGATCAAACACTAGATAATGGATGATCACACCTTTGTTGCGATCACGCGCTGCGTTTCTTCAGTACGCACCAGCTGAATGAACGCTTCACGCGTAGTTTCGAGAATCTGTTTATCGTCCAACTCATCCCAATCCGCCTTCGGTTCCTGCTGCCCCCTTTCGTGCATGTTCTCAAGCGCGGCATGGCCGCTTAGACAATCGGCCAGGCGCCCGAGGACCCGCGCGCGATGAGCGGTGATTTTCTCCTGCTCCTTCATGCGCTCCACTTCCTCAAGCAGCATCTTGCGCGTCGATTCGACGGGAAGCCTGATCGCGCCGTAATCGGCCACCGCATAATCCTCAGTCAAATCCAGGCAAAGCGCCTTGGCATCAGGCAGCAGCCGCTCGCGATTCATGGTGATGCGGGAGGGCTTTTCAAGTATACCCAAAGCAAAAGCATGTTCAGCGTTATCGCTTTTCTTTCCGGCGGCAATCAAGCGAAAAACGGAAAGTATTTCTTCCTTCAGCTTTTCCAGATCTCCGCCCGCGCGCCTGACAGCCCGGCGCAGGCTTTCCGTGGCGCCGCCCCATGCTGGGATGACGCCTATAGAAGTTTCCACCAGTCCGATCCGCGCCCCCCTATGCGCCTGCACGGCGTCGGCCTGCATGGCGATTTCACAGCCGCCGCCCAAGGCATAGCCTGAGACCGCCGCCACTGCAGGAAACGGGCTTCTCTTGAGTTTCAGCAGCACTTCTTGGCCTTGGCGTAAAATGGCGTCTACTCGTTTCCACTGATTCTTTTCTGCCCCTTCCAGCACAATTTTGAGATCGAATCCGGCGGAAAAATTCTTGCCATCATGGCCAATGACCAAGCCCTTGAACTCCTTCTGCACACGGTCAATAGACTGATCCAGTAAATCGAGCGCCTGCTCGTCTAGGACGCGCATTTTACCCTTAGTGAGCGAAAAACAGCCGATACCGTCGCCGATATCCCATAATTTGGCCGAATCACCTTGGAGCACCGGCTTCTGACCAGCGACAAGAAATTCCAGACCCCATTTGCCTTCTTGCCGCTCGATGCGCTGAAAATCTCCCGCGAAAGTCAGATATTCCTTTCCATGTCCTTCCTGTTCGCGGTAGAAGCCTTTGTTCTTCGATCTTCGGAGAAGTTCCGGCACGTCTTCGCCGCGTTCGTTCAACTGTTGGATCAACCATTCCGCGCCTAATCGATCCATCATTTCGAACGGACCTTTTTCCCAATTATAGCCCTCGCGCATAGCGCTATCGATCGAGCGGATATCTGCTGCGATGTGGGGGGCGACTTTCGCCGCGTAAGCTAGCGTGCGCCTGAGAACCGCGCAGGCGAAGCGACTTTCCGGAACGTCCTTCTCCAAAAACGCCTGCCAAACTTCGCCGATTTCGATCTCCGGCTGTTCCGTGTCACGATACTCGCCGCTTTCCAGATCGAATACCTGCTTCCTATTCCCCTCCTCCCGGTAGAAGCCGCCTTTTTTTTCGCCGGTATAGCCTTGTTCAATACGCTCCTGAATGACCGGTACCCCGTCATACATGCATTTAAAATCGTCGTCTTCGTCCAGGTATTGGATCATGGATTCCGCGATGTCGGGAATGAGCTTCAGTCCGATTAAATCCATCAATCTGAAAATACCGGTTTTGGGAAAACCGAAAGCGCCGTTCATCACCTTATCCGCCATTTCGATAGAGATTCCGTGCGTTTTTGCCTCCTGCAGGCCGCAGATGATCCAGTAAATCCCGATGCGGTTGGCGATCAGGCCGGGCGTGTCCTCCGCCTTCACAATATGCTTGCCGAGCGCATGATCAGCAAAATCCTCGATTCTTCGCAGCGCCTGAACGTCATTATGCCGGTCGGCCACCACTTCCAGAAGCGCCATCTTATCTGGCGGGTTGAAGAAATGCGTGAGGCACAATTTCGATTGCAGATTTTCATCTAAACCCTGCTTCAACTCGCGCAGCGGTATAGCGGAAGTATTAGAAGATACAATGACGTCCTCCTTCAGATGCGGAGCGATTTTCTGATACGTCTCGTGCTTGACGCCTTCGTCCTCCGGCACGCATTCAACGATCCAGTCTGCGTCTTTAAGCTTATCCAGATCATCTTCCATATTCGCCGGTTCAATATTATATGCTTTATCCTTGCTGCTTAACGACTTGCTGTTTTTGAGATTCTCGACTGCTTCCTTCGCCAATTTGGTGCGATCCCGTCCATTTTTGGGCACGACATCGAGCAGAATCACCTTAGCGCCACTATTAGCCACGAGAGCGGCGATCTGGCTGCCCATTGTGCCCGCTCCAAGCACCGCTACTTTCTTCACGCTGGATCTCATAACTGGGCCTCCTTCTTTTCCGATAGGTTTGCCATTCTGCTCCCGCCGGTCCGGCTCCTCTGTCTTCTCCTCACCTTTTTCCCTGGGGAGAAAGTTTGCGTAACCATTTATCCAGCGGTAGTCCGCCGTCGCCCAACCAGGGCTTGCCGCGCTTGCGGCGGAGATATTTTTCCGCCTCGCTGGCGGCGATCGCCAGCACTGCAATACTGAACACCGCCCCCCATTCTTTTATTCCCACTGGCGAGACGTGAAGAATTCCGGCCAGCCAACCCCACCAGTACATGGCGAAGATATGCAGTCCCAGTGCAGCGGCGATGCCTACAATCAGGAATTTGTTATTAAGAGGATTGATATGAAAAACAGATTTGGTTTCTGATTTGCTGTTGAACGCATTCACATTTTCGAACAGGACATAATACAGAATTGTCAGATTTCGGGCTTCCTCTACTGCATATCCTGCGTATTCCATGGAGTAGTAAAATACGCCAAAGGAAGAGATTCCACCGATAACACCCAGTATTAGGATACGCCCGATCATCACCCCGTTGAAAATGCGCTCATCCGGGTTACGAGGCTGGCGGCTAAGCTCATCGCCTTCACCCGGCTCGAAGGCGAGCGCGATATCCTGCACACCGTTGGTGATGACGTTGATCCACAAAAGCTGCACCGCCAGTAGCGGCGCCGGGGCGACAGCGAAGGCGGTCGCGAGGTAAAACAGCAGCACCTCCGCCAATCCGCAAGAAACCAAGAAGAAGATCGCTTTCCGAATGTTACTATAGGCTATGCGACCCTCTTCTACGCCATTGATGATAGAGGCGAAATTATCGTCAGTGATAATAATGTCAGCGCTTTCGCGCGCCACGTCGGTGCCGCTTTTTCCCATGGCTACGCCAACATGGGCATGTTTCAGGGCGGGTGCGTCATTCACGCCGTCACCAGTCATGGCAACATACCCGCCACCCCGCGTAACCGATTCCAGGATCTTCTGTTTCTGGTCCGGCTCAGTACGCGCATAGACCCGCGCATGTCCGGTCAACTCATCCAGTGATTTCTCGCCTTGATCGGCGGCGTTTTTAAATTGCCTGCCGGTCACAACGTCGTCGCGGTTGTTGCACAGATCCAGTTCGCGGGCGATAGCGAACGCCGTGTCCGGCTGATCACCAGTGATCATGACCGGAGTCAGACCCGCGTCCCGGCACTTCTCCACTGCCTCTCGGGCATTCTCGCGCAAGGGATCAACAAATCCGATCATGCCGAGAAATGTCAGATTTTCTAGATCCTCACTGGAATATTCATCCTTTCGCTTCACCTCGCCATAAGCAAAGCCGATGACGCGGTATTTAACACCTGCCAGCGCCTGTTCCAGTTCTTCGATGTTATTTTCGCTTATGGACTTACCATCAACGCCACGCGCGCACATCGGCAGCAGCGTTTCCACCGCGCCTTTCACGTAAGCGTAGGGCTTTCCTTCCACTTCGTAAAAAGCGGCGGCGTATTTTTGCTTTGAGGAATAAAAAATACGGCCAAGTTCGGCGGCGTTTTTCAGTATGTCCTCCGGACTCCGGTCCGCCTTATGCGCCATGGCGAGCAAGGCTGTATCCACCTTGTCGCCCTCCGCCCGCCATTCGCCGTCTTCCTGGTACAGCTTGCCTTCATTAGCAAACACCGCCGCTTCCAGCAGACGGGACAGTTCTTCTTGCTTGGTCGTTTCAGCGGTCATTTCCGCTTCCTGCCTCTCGCGGATTTCCGGCTGTTTTGATTTTCTTGCGCAGCCTCTTCCTGTTCCGGCTCATCTTCCCCCTGCTTTCCCGGGGGCGTATCTCTCCGGTTTTTCTGTGTTTGCTGATTATCCGTCAGGCCCTCTTCCCGCCGTACTCCGGCTTTATCGGACGAGCCGCTTTCCACGGGCAAATTGTCCTGAAGTTCCTCAGTTATGACTTCCCTTACCACCTCTTTCAGCGCCTTGCGCACGGCCTCTTTGGTGTTGTTGTCTTTATTCTCTGAGCGCGTTTGCGTTTGCTCGCCTCTATCCTTGATATTCTGCATGGTTTGCTCCTTTTGGTTGCCGTCGCTAGTGATGGACAAAAGGCGCTCTTCTTCAGGCGTTTCCTGAATGTCGCCGTCCACCATCGTATCGCCGCTGGTGATGGTGAAATCCCGCTCCGGGAGCAGAATGATGCGCTGGGCGGTCAATTCGTTGCGCGTGAGCGTGCCTGTCTTGTCGGCAGCGATCATCGTACAAGAACCCAGGGCTTCCACCGCCACCAGCTTGCGCACGATCACCTGCCGCTCCGCCATGCGTTTCATGCCGATAGCGAGCGCCACTGTAACCGCGACCGGCAGTCCTTCCGGCATGGTGGCCACCGCCAGACCGATGGAGGTAAGCAGTATTTCCTCCCAGCTTTTGCCCTGAAAGTAGGCGATTACCCCAAGGATCAGCACAGAACACAGCACCACCCCGACCAGGATGTAAGTAAAACGCTCCATGCGCACCACCAATGGGGGCTTGGTTTCTTCGCTTCCCAGCACGGATTCGGCGATGTCGCCCATCGCCGTCTCTTCACCTGTGCTGACAACTACTGCGCGAGCCCATCCGTTCGTCACTATGGCGCCGGAAAAGGCCATGTTTTTCTGCTCCGAGAGCGGAGCATCTCCAGGGATGTCTGCTGCGGCGTCCTTTTCCACCGCCTCCGACTCGCCAGTGAGCATGGATTCATCAATGGCTAGTTCTTCGCTCTCAATCAGTCTGACATCAGCGGGCACGCGCCTGCCGGACTCCAGCAGCACGACATCACCCGGCACGAGATCCTTCGCCTCGATTTCCGTTTCCTTGCCATCCCGAATGACGACGGCATGCGGTGTGAACATCTCTTGCAGCGCTTCCGCCGAACGGCTGGCCGAATATTCCTGTATGGCGCCCACTACAGCGTTGAAGAGCAGCACGGCCAGGATGAACCAGGCGTCGGTCATATGCTGCTGCCAGAAGGAAATCGCCGCTGCGATCAGCAGCACATAGATAAGAGGGCTTTTGAACTGCCGAAGGAAGATGTGGAAGACTCCCGGGGGCCTGGATTCCGGCAGTGTGTTCTCGCCATGCTTTTCCAGACGCTCTTCGACCTCCTTTTCGCTCAGGCCCGTCCTTGAACTGCGAAGCTCGTCAAATACTGCGTCCAGAGAAGTGGCGAAGGGAGAAAACATAAGTGATTTCCCCCTTCAGTGCTCATGCACATATTTTCCCGGCGCGTCCTCAAGCAGTTTGAGTCCTTTGCCGGAAGCACCCATGGGAGGCGGTTTGCCTTTCCTGCCCGAATGACCGGCCAGCCACTTATGCCAATCTGGCCACCATGAGCCCTGCTTGGCTTCGTGCTGTTTCCTCCATTTTTCAGGTCGGATATATCTTCCGTCTTTGGGCCGTTTGCCAATGCGGTAACTTCTGCCTTCATGCCCTGGCTCACTGATGATTCCACCATTATGACCCCCGCTTGCCAGCACGTAGGTGATTTCCGTGTCGGTCAGAAGATTGATCTTATATACCGATTTCCAGGGCGCGATGTGATCGTGTTCGGTGGTGACGACAAACATCGGCGTTTCGATGGTGTCGAGATCCAGCACTACGCCGTCTATTTCGAAATCGCCTTCGGAAAGCGCGTTATTAAGGTATAACTGGCGCAGATACTCGGAGTGCATGCGATAGGGAAGCCGGGTAGTGTCTTCACTCCACGCCATTAAATCAAATGGCTCGCTGCGTTCACCAAAAAGGTAACTTTGAGCCAATTTCGACCAGATCAGTTCGCGCGGTTTGAGCAGGTCGAACGCGGAAGAAATCTGGTCGCCACGCAGATAACCCTGGCTGAACATAATGTCTTCGATATAAGTAAGCTGTGATTCATCGATAAAGTTCATGAGCTGTCCCGGTTCCTCAAAATCGGTCAGCGCGGCGAACAGGGTTATGGTTTTGAATGGTTTTTCTTCCTTGGCGGAAAGATACGCAGCCGCCATCGAGAGCAGCGTGCCGCCAATGCAGTAGCCGATCATATGCGGCTGATGATCTGGCGTCACTTTCAGCACCTGTTTATACGCCTCCAGGAGGCCGTGATGCAGGTAATCGGTGAATCCGATATCCCGGTAACGGGCGTCCGGATTCTTCCAGGAAATCATGAATACGGTATGGCCTTGCTCCACCAGGTATTTCACCATGGAGTGGCGCGGCTCCAGGTCAAGAATATAGTATTTCATGATCCAGGCGGGAACGATGAGCAGAGGCTCGGGGTAGACCTCCTTAGTTTGCGGCGCGTACTGGATCAGCTCGAAGAGTGCGTTGCGGTAGATCACTTTACCTTCGCTGGCGGCCACATCCTTGCCGATATCGAAATGCTCTACGCCGATATCGGGTTGATGAGTGAGCCGCCGATACGCATCCTCCACCATGTGCGTGAATCCCTTGATAAAATTGAGACCGCGCATATTCCATGCTTTTTCCGTGACCGCCGGATTGATCAGGGGATTATTCTCAGGTGACAGCGCATTGAGCCACTGATAGCGCGCAAAGCGCACCAGTTTCTTGTGATGCTCATTCATGCCGCGCACATTACTCAGGTCGCACCACCATTCTTCCGCATCAAGATACGCCTGCGCCAACAGATTATACGGCCATTTCCGCCAACTCTCATGCCGGAAACGCTGCTCGAACCGCTTATCCTCGGTATCGAACGCCTCTTCATTTCCAAGCCACAGATATTCGGCGCTATTAAATGCTAACCGCCACCCATGTTCTATTGCGCTCATCGCCAATTCCGCGCGGCGATATGGCGCCATACTGATATGCGCCCACCAATTGGTATAGGCCACAATGAGCGCCGCCGGAGAAAATCCGGTTGTGATCTGTCCGAACAGGGCATGGGCAAGACGATCCATCATTTCGCCGCGCGCAGACGGCTCCATTTCAGCCAGGCTTTCCGTCACTTGGCTCAAGCTCATCCGTTCATTAGGATCGCGTGTGGGGCCAAAGGGGATGATCTGCCCGCCATCGCGCAGTTTCTTTTCCAGCACCTTTGGTTTTGCCTGCTGTATCCGTTTACGCCGCGCTCCGCTCCTTGCCATTTGGGAACTCCTTTCCTTGAGTTAAGCGTTTCGTATGACGGGCAATCATTAATGCTTCATTGGTCTCCATGGCGCGTACGATCACGCTGCTTCCGTTGGCGCAAATGGTTTCCTCATTTTGCTCATTCGCGCTTTCGTCAAGACGCAATCCCATCCATGTGAAATATTCGCAGATGCGCGCGCGCGTCTTGTGCGCCAACTCACCCACCTTGCCAGTGAATATCAGCGCCTGCATGCCGCCGAGCACGGCGGCGAGCCCGCCAATTTCCCGCGCCGCCATGAAGCAGAACAACTCGAAAGCCATGCGGGCCTTTTCGTCTTTTTCCTTGGTATTCAGGATCTCTCGCATGTCGCCTGCGCCGCCCGCCATCCCTTTCAGCCCGGACTCAAGATACAGCAGCTTCTCCAGTTCCTGTGGCGCGTAGCCTTCTTCGCGCAGCAGGTACAGGACCGCGCCGGGGTCTAGGTCGCCACAGCGCGTGCGCATCATCAATCCTTCGAGCGCCGTTAAGCCCATAGTGGTGGCGAAACTTTTGCCGTCCTTCAATGCACACGCGCTGCAACCGCTGCCCAAATGGGCAACGATTACCCGATCCCTGTTTTTCTCAGGCAACAGATCGAGGCAGGAGGCGATATATTCGTAAGACAGGCCGTGGAAACCGTAACGCCTGATGCCTTTCTCTCTGAGTTCTCTCGGCAGGGCGTAGGTTTTAGCCTCTTGACTCTGTGTGGCATGAAATGAGGTGTCAAAGCAGACGATCTGCGGAAGATCGGGCATAAAGTTGCAGATATGGGTGATGGGTGTAATGTTATGCGGTTGATGCAGCGGCGCCAGCGGATTAAGCTTCTTCATTTCCTCCAGCACCTCATCGTTAAGGCGCACCGGCCTTGTCAGTCTCTCGCCGCCATGCACCACCCGGTGTCCAACCGCTTTGATCCCAATATCTTTCTGCTTTCCAACCCAGTCCAGAACAGCTTCGACGCTGGCGCGGCTGTTCGCCTCATTCAGAGGTATGCGATTTTTTTCTTCACCTTGCGCATTGGTTATGCGCAAAACGGATGGATCTTCGTGATAATCCGCGGATAGCCGGCAGAGCAACTCCAGGCTGTCAGCACAGAATAGCGCGGATTTGAAACTGCCGGATCCCGCATTACAGGTGAGTATGTGACCGTTCATGACGTTACCTCCTGGGACTATGCGGAACGCTTAAAGCCGCTTTTCGATCTCAACCGGTTCGCGCCGCTCTTGCGCGCCTTGTTCCGCAACCATCAGCGCCAGCGCGCACGAAGCCAGTCGCGTCGGCGTGGTCGCGGCGCGGGAAGTGAGAATGACAGGTATGCGCGCGCCCATAACGATACCCGCCGCTTCATAACCCGCCAGATAGCGCATTTGCTTGTAGAGCATGTTGCCCGACTGTAGATCGGGAACAATGAGAATATCGGCCTCGCCCGCCACTTTTGATTTGATGCCTTTCGCTTCTGCCGCTTTCTTGGAAATAGCGTTGTCGAAGGCGAGCGGTCCCTCCACAATACCGCCAGTGATGGCGCCGCGATCCGCCATTTTGCATATGGCTGCCGCTTCGATGGTGTCCGGAATATCGCTCGTGACGTGCTCGGTGGCGGAAAGCAGAGCTACTTTTGGCGTGCCAAATCCAAGACAGCGGAAAAGATCAATGGCGTTTTGCGTGATATTTCGCTTTTCCTCCAATGTCGGATCAATATTAAGCGCTGCGTCGCTTATAAAAAGCGGCTTAGGATAGTCTTTTCCCGCAAGCGCAAAAACATGACTCATGTTACGCCCAGTGCGAAGCTGGCTTTCTTGCACCACAGCTTTTAACAAAATGTGGGTGGGCAGATGCCCTTTCATAATAGCTTCCACCCGGCCTTGAGCCGCCAATTCCACTGCGCGCTGCGACGCTTCTTGTTCGTTGGCGCAATCCTCGATCTCAAGCTGGCCGATATCCAGGCTGTGTTCCTCTGCCGTTTTACGGATTTCGTCTTCCGGCCCGATCAGAACAGGCATGATCATATCCTTATGAACCGCCTCCACCGCGCCCTTAAGTGAGCGCTCATCCACCGGCATCACAACCGCCGTCTTCAGCGCGGCAGGCTGCGCGCCCTTACCGATCAGCTTACGATAGAAAGGGATATCAGCGGTGTTTTCCTGCCTGGCTTGTGGCTTACGTTGCGGTCGCATAGGCGGATTCCTTTTCTTGTGTTTTGTCCGGCGCCGATGCCGGACGCATTCGCTTCCAAGCAATCGTGACGGCAGGAATATTCAGGAAAGCCCGCTAACTCGGAACCCTGTGTCACAGGAACGGAGTATGCTGACTTATAAATAAAGTATCTGTTCTGAACCGATGGCCGTATCTAAAAATCCAATAAGAAAATGGCATTCCATACAGATATTTTATTCGGTTCCTGCTTAGGTTAAGGCTTTTTACAACTCACCTGAGAGAGCACGGAAAGGAGGCGGACATGCGCGTACAAGAGAACGCAAACATTGTTATCACCGCCGCCGCGCGGACGCCAATCACGCCTCAGAACGGCGAGTTCAAAAATCTGGAATGCTATGAGTTGGGCTCGGTCGTGCTGAAGGAACTGTGCAAGCGCAGCGGGCTTGAAGTGGACGAGGTTTCATCGGTCATAATGGGTAATGTTCTCACAGCAGGCGTAGGAATGAACCCCGCGCGGCAGGCTTCGATCAAAGCAGGTCTATCCGAGGCCACGCCAGCCTGGCTGGTCAATCAGGTGTGTGGATCGGGATTGCGCTCTGTCATCATTGGTACACAGATGATCTTGACCGGCGAAGCTGACGTCGTGCTAGCGGGCGGTCAGGAAAACATGAGCCGCGCGCGCCATGCGGTGCTGGCTCGTTTCGGCAAAAAGCTTGGCGCGATCGAGCTATTGGATACGATGATGTTCGACGGCCTGACCGACGCCTTTTCAGGTTGTCATATGGGCGTCACGTCAGAGAATATTGCAAGACACTATGGCATTTCGCGCGAGGAACAGGACGCCTACGCCTATCAGTCCCAGATGCGCGCCAAAGAAGCGGCGGAGCAAGGCCGCTTTGAGGAGGAAATCGTCCTGGTGGAAACGGACGGCGAAACGGTGAAAAGAGATACTGCTCCACGTCCGGACCTGACGAAGGATAAACTTTCCACATTAAAGCCCGCCTTTATGGAAGGCGGCACAGTAACAGCGGGCAACAGCTCCAGCATTGATGACGGCGCCGCAGGCGTGGCCCTGATGACGGAAGAAGAAGCCGGGAGCCGCAATATTACGCCACTGGCGCGCATCGTTTCCTGGGCGCAAGCGGGCGTCGATCCACAAGTGATGGGCATCGGCCCGGCTCCGGCGAGCAGACTCGCCATGAAGCGTGCGGGTTGGAGCAACGGCGATCTCGATCTCATTGAGGAAAACGAGGCGTTCGCAGCACAAACGCTCTATGTGCTGCGCGAGATGGACTGGCCGCACGAAAAAGTGAACGTCAATGGCGGCGCCATCGCGCTGGGCCACCCCATCGGCGCTTCCGGCGCCCGGCTGCTGGTGACATTGCTTCACGCCATGAAAGCACGGGATAAAAAGCGCGGACTAGTGACGCTCTGCATCGGCGGCGGCATGGGCATCGCAATGTGTATTGAACGGATGGAATGAATAGGAGAGACAGCTGTGCTCCACCAGACCAGTTCCGATCTGCCAGACAGTATGATGCATAACCTTTCCAACCGCGCCCAGCATATCTGCCTGGAACCATATAAAGAGCTCAAAAAAGCGCAAGAAAGTCGGCGCGCGTGGAAAGACGGCGCGCCAGCCTGGTGCGCCGTGAAACAAAAATATGACAAGCGTGGCGGTGAAGGGAAGAGGAAGGATTGAGGCGTGGCGAAGGACCCCAGCTTCAAGAAACAGGAAGAAAATCGCGGCGGATCTTTGCGCGATTACTGGCCGCTTACAGCCTTGATTCTGATCGCCGCAGCCGTCGGCTTTGCTCTTGTCTGGCCGCTTGGCGGCGGCTGGTGGATACGTTGGATGCACTATTTCATGGGATTTTTTCTATCCGCTTTCGCGATGCTGAAAATCTTCCACCTTTCCGCCTTTGCGGACGGGTTTGAAATGTACGATCTCATCGCCAAGCGTTTCCACCCGTACGGCTATATTTACCCCTTCATCGAACTGGGGCTGGGACTTGCATATTTCGGGTTTTTCCATCCCGCCACCACTTACATACTAACGATTATTGTAATGACCATCGGGGCGGTCGGCGTGGTGCGGGCATTGAAGCGAGGACTGGACATCAACTGCCCCTGCATGGGATCGGTGCTGGATGTGCCGCTCAGCACTGTAACGCTCACCGAAGATATCGGCATGGGCCTGATGGCTGCCGTCATGCTGTTTATGCGCATGGGCGGCTAGCGGCACTCACGTTAAGCCAAGGAGAAAGTGATGAAACCGATCACCAGACTTGAACTCAAACGGATGAACGACGAACGGGAACAGGATTTCGTGCTGATCAACGTGCTGCCGCGCGAAAAATTCAACAAGCAGCATATTCGCACGTCGATCAATCTTCCGCATGAGGATGGTGACTTTGTGCAGATGGTGGAGAAAGTCGCCGGAGCCAAAGACCGCAAGATTGTGGTCTACTGCGCCAGCTTCGAATGCGATGCTTCGCCGAAGGCGGCTAAAAAGCTTGATGAGGCCGGATTCTCGCAAGTCTTCGATTACGAAGGCGGCGCCAAGGATTGGCTCGAAGGCAAGGAGAAACAGATGGTGTAAGATTGCATATGCGGCTTCATGGAAGCATTACAGAAACTTCTCGAGGACGCCGGCAAGGAAGATAA
>DMKG01000070.1:9501-9688 GCA_003454415.1 Alphaproteobacteria bacterium | reverse complement strand
AACTCGGCACGCGCAATATCAAGATAGCGTTGCGCCGTCTGCGCCGTTTCGCCCGCGAGGGCGCGCAGGACCAGCTGGATTTACCCGGCACGATACGCGACACGGCGCGCAAAGGCTATCTGGATATCCGGATGGAAGCGGAACGCCGCAACAAAATCAAAGTGCTGATCTTCTTCGATATTGGCGG
>DMKG01000070.1:1860-9263 GCA_003454415.1 Alphaproteobacteria bacterium | reverse complement strand
CTGATCTTCTTCGATATTGGCGGCTCCATGGACGCCCATATCCGCACCTGTGAGGAATTATTTTCCGCTGCGCGAACGGAGTTCAAGCATATGGAGTATTTCTACTTCCATAACTGCCTCTACGAACATGTCTGGAAAGACAACCGCCGCCGGCATAACGAAAAAATCCCGACCTGGGACGTCCTGAACAAATACGGCCATGACTACAAGGTCATTTTCGTCGGCGATGCGACGATGAGCCCCTATGAAATCACCTATCCGGGCGGCAGCGTGGAACACTGGAATGAAGAAGCCGGTGAAGTGTGGTATCAGAGGGTTTCGGATATTTATCCGAAGATGGTGTGGCTGAACCCGGTTGCGAAAAAGCATTGGGAATATACACCGTCCATCCAGGTGGTGCAGCAGATCATGGCCGATCGGATGTACCCATTGACTCTTGCGGGTCTTGATGACGCCATGCGGGAACTGAACCGCTAAACCGTCAGGATCCGCGCGCTTCGGCGCTTGGTTCAGGGATAACCATATCTTCTGATCTTCCCGGCCCCCTGTTTCTCCTCACGTCTCGACCAAGGAGAAGCAGGGAGGCGTCCACTGTGGCGCCCTGCCCTGTTCGCCTCTTTCGCTTCGCACGTTAAGCTGCGCGATCTCCCCTCAGAAATTCTCGTCACGCCACAACAGGCTTGGGGTCCTGGGTATTTTCAATTCTGTCGCAATCGGGATGTTGGGACTGCTGCAGGGCTATTGTCCCCCAATGCATGAGCTTCTCGTATAAGGTGGCGACATGGACTGGTTTGCTCAGATAATCATTCATGCCAGCATCAAGCAGTTTAGCGCGCACCTCGCCCATGGCGTCCGCCGTAAGCGCAATGATCGGCAGCCTTCTCTCAGGGCCTGGCAAGGCGCGGATCAGCCGAGTCGCCGCCAGGCCATCCATGACCGGCATGTGCATATCCATCAGCACCAGATCGAACTGGCCTCCGCCCGCCACGGCTTCAACCGCCTCCTTGCCATTATTTGCAATAGAATAGATGCAGTTGAGTTTTTCCAGGATTTTGCTGATCAGAAGCTGATTGCTGGGATTGTCCTCCGCCACCAATACGCGAAGCTGGAGAGTCTCCTCCTCGATGACGAGTTCCTGGGCTTTCCCGGGTAAAGCAGCCTGATCCGAGATTTCCAGGGGCAGGGTGAACCAGAATATACTGCCCACCCCTGGGGCGCTCTCCACGCCAATATCCCCCTGCATCAGTTCCACGATCCGTTTGCAGATCGCAAGACCAAGACCCGTACCGCCGTAGATTCTGGTAGTCGACACATCAGCCTGCGAAAACTCCTTAAAGAGTATCGGTATTTTTTCAGATGGAATGCCGATGCCAGTGTCGATCACAACTGTGTTTAAGATGATCTTTCCCGCTTGTGTCTGCATCCCATCGGGCGCAAGCGAAATGATGACCCGGATCGAACCGCGTTCCGTAAATTTGATGGCGTTGCCAACGAGATTCAAAATCAGCTGACGCAGCCTGGCGATATCCCCCCGCAGATAGCGAGGGACATCGGCGCCTATGGCATAACTGAACTCCATTTCCTTCGCCGCGGAATCGGCGCCCAGCATGCTCACCAATCCTTCGACCTCCTTCACAAGGTCAAAATCGACGCTCTCCAGTTCAATGCGTCCGGCCAGCAGCTTATTATAGTCGAGGATGCTGTTCACCACATGCAGCAGATGCGCCCCGGCGTTCCTTGCAGACAGAGCGTATTTCTGCTGCTCTTCCGTTAGCCGGGAATCCAGTAACAGTCCGTTCATGCCAATGATGGCGTTCAACGGCGTGCGAATTTCATGACTCATGGCTGAAAGAAAATTGCTTTTGGCTTCGCTCGCGGCCTCGGCGGCGATACGCGCCTCATCCAATCCGATCTGCATGGCGATCGCCTTACGGACTATGCGGGATAGAAAAACAGGCAGCACCATGGCAAAGCCAAGATAATACAACACAGGAAACAATATCTGGGGCTCCCCCCATTCACTTGCCAATTTCCACGCGCCGTAAGCAACGGCTACGGTGGGAAAGATCTGTTCGAAATAAAAAATCGCCAGCACGATGCCGCCTGTCATTGCATAAAGCGGAATCTGCACCGCTATCAGGATAACCAGGATCAGATTTTGCGCAGGTTCGGCGGGATTCCAGGCCCAGATCACCAGGCTTCCAATGGTGACGCCTCCCACAACCCGATGCAGAATGATCCAGAATGTCCATGCGCGGCGGTCAGAAGCGTTTTCGGGCGCATCCGGAAATCGTTTGTACAACTCCAGACCCGCGACGCTGACCGCCAGCATCAGCATGATCCAGAGAACAGATTTCCACATCGATTGAGAACTGGTGGTGACTATTGCCGTCACCAGCAACAGGACAAGCATCAACGGAACATAGCGCCGCCTTGCATCCATATAGATGCGGAGCAGCTCCAGATTAATTCTGTTTGTCATCATGTCCATGAGGGGCCACGCTCCATCAGCCTATTTTGTGTAATAATTTGAATTAATATTTTTAATACTTTGTAAAAACGCTGAAAAATTATGAAATAAGAAAGATTATTTAAATTTTATACTGGGAATTTTTAAACATATTAAATTTTAAATCTTGTTATAAATTCTTTATTTCTTTATTTTTATGGGGAAAAATTAAATAATTTTCCCGGATTTCAAGAATATCATCTTTTGGGAAATTTGCTTGGCCCACCACTGCGGCATTCGCATTCCGCCCTGACCGTGATACGCTCCCGCAGCAACCTTCGCGGGCAGACCATGACCGGCTCCAATGAAATCCTGGTAGAGGCGCTGCAGGCGGCTCTGCCACCGCTGCTGAGATCGCTGGATGTGCTCAGCTATATCGTACGGCACATGCATCCGCCGCGCATTCCCGCGCTTATAGAGAAATTCGGCGATGAGGACGGGGCAGTGCTGCGTGGTGTTCAGGCGCTGCAGGGGCCTGTCTGGCCGCCCCATTTGCAGCCCGTCATCAAACAGATCGAGGCCGTTGCGGGAGAGGTCTGCAAAGCCTTCACCGGGCTGCGCTCTGTCGGGCAAACGCCCAACGGCATGATGGAAGTCTATTACGCCCTGCGTCACGCCACGCTTGCGCAGGAGCTGCTCTATCCCCTTGCTTCACGTATCCCTATGGTAAGCAGGTTTTTTCTCGATGAAGCCCAGCGCGAGGATGAGGCGCTTCTGGCGAAACTGGAAACCGGGGCGACGCGCGACAATACAGGCGTAATGCATTCCACCAACACCACCGGCGATACGCGCGGCGGGTTTTCGCTTTTCGTCCCGGAAAACTATGATGAAACCGTAAACCATCCGCTGATCTTCGCCCTGCACGGAGGCAGCGGGCATGGCCGCTCCTTTCTCTGGAGCTGGCTGAGGGCGGCCCGCAGCCGCGGCGCCATTCTGATCAGCCCTTCCTCGCGCGGGCAGACCTGGGCGCTTCAGGGGCCGGACACGGACACGCCGAACCTGCTGTCCATGCTGGCCTATGTCCGGGAGCGCTGGAACGTGGATGAGCGGCGTATTCTGCTGACCGGCATGAGCGATGGCGGCACCTTCACCTATATCAGCGGATTGCAGGGAGAACAGCCCTATACCCACCTTGCGCCTGTGGCGGCCTCTTTTCATCCCCTGCTGCTGGAGTTTTTTCCCGCGGAACGGATGAAGGGCCTGCCCATTCACATCACCCATGGCGCCCTTGACTGGATGTTTCCTGCAGCGAACGCCCAGGCCATGGCCGCTGCGTTGCAGGAGTTTGGCGCACAGGTGGTCTATCGCCAGATCGCCAATCTCTCCCACACCTATCCCAGCAATGAGGAAAACACCGAAGTGATGAACTGGTTTCTGACACCCTGAATCTGACGTTCGTCACATTTATCCGCAGGCGCTGAACGAACTGCAGATTTCAAGGGTTACTCGCAGATATATGATCCTCGTATGGTTTGGGATGTGAAGCTGCTGCTGGAAGACGGCGCCATCTTCGCAGGAACATCAATTCACACGCGGGAACGAACTACGCCTGCATGATCGCGCCGGCCTGATGCAGGGCGGAGATTTCCTCTGAAGAAAAGCCCCAGGCCGCGAGAGTTTTGTCGGTGTCCTCGCCGGGCGCGGAAGGCGGCTTGCGGATTTCAGACTTTGTCCGCTCAAAGCGCGGCGCGGGCGCGGGCTGCGGAATCCCGTCCACTGTCACAAAGGTCTGGCGCGCCACATTATGGGGATGCCGGATGCTTTCATCAAAATCCAGCACCGGCGCAAAACAGACATCGCTGCCTTCCATGATTTCACACCATTCATCGCGGGTTTTGGTGAGAAAGATTTCCTGCATCCGCGCCTTCATCGCCGGCCAGGCGGCGAAATCATGCTGGTGGGGGAGATCCTTTTCCTTGTCCAGCCCGGTCTTTTCCAGCAGCAGCGCATAGAAGCGCGCCTCGCCGGAACCGACGGAAATATATTTGCCGTCTCTGGTGGCATAGACGCTGTAATAGGGCGCGCCGCCGTCAACGGTGTTGCTGCCGCGCGCGTCGTTCCAGCGCCCCATCGCCTTCAGACCGTAAAACATGGTCATCAAAGACGCCGCGCCATCGCTCATGGCGCAGTCAATCACCTGCCCCTTGCCGGAGGTTCGCGCCTCGATGATCCCCGCCAGCATGCCCATGGCGAGATAAAGCCCGCCGCCGCCGAAATCCCCGACGAGGTTGAGCGGCGGCACCGGCGGCCCGTCCTTTTCACCAATCGCCCCCAGTGCGCCGATGATGGAAATATAATTGATGTCATGACCTGCGGACTGAGCAAGCGGCCCATACTGGCCCCAGCCGGTCATCCGACCGTAAACCAGTTTCGGGTTGCGTTTCAGGCAAACCTCCGGGCCAAGGCCCAGCCGCTCCATTACCCCCGGACGGAATCCCTCGGTCAGCCCATCCGCCCGTTCGACCAAGCGCAACAGAGCCTCGATCCCTTCCGGCGTTTTCAGGTTGATCGCCACATTCGGCCGGCTGCGGTTGCGCAACTCCACCCGCGGGTTGAGAAGCATGCCCAGTTTGGCGTCTTCCGTGCGGTCCACCCGCACCACATCGGCCCCCATATCCGCGAGCAACATGGCGCACATCGGGCTGGGCCCGATGCCGGCAAGTTCGACGATCCTCACTCCCGATAACGGCCCCATCCGCAGCCTCTGCTAATCGCGCGAGTTCTGCTTGATGACGCCTGCCTGGTGGAGGACGGCGATTTCCGCACCAGTGAAACCCCAGGCCGCAAGCGCCTTGTCGGTATCCTCTCCCGGTACCGAGGGGGGTTTGCGGATTTCGCATTTCGTGCGATCGAAGCGCGGCGCAGGCGCAGGCTGGGTGACGCCATCCACCGTTACAAAAGTCTGGCGCGCCACATTATGAGGATGCGCCATACTTTCTTCCAGATTAAGCACGGGCGCAAAGCAGACATCGCTGCCTTCCATGATTGCGCACCATTCGTCGCGGGTCTTGCTCCGGAATATCCTGCTCAATTTTTCGCGCATTTCCGGCCATTTCGCAGCGTCCAACTGGCCCGGCAGGTTGTCCTCCCTGGCTAGCCCGCTCTTTTCCAGCAATTCCGCATAGAACTTCGCCTCGATAGAGCCTACCGAGACGTAACCGCCATCCTTGGTCTCATAGACCGTGTAGTAATGGGAGCCGCCGTCGATCGCGTTGGTGCCCCGCTGCTCGCTCCAGCGGCCCATCGCCTTCATGGCGTAGAAAATGGTCATCAGCGACGCCGCGCCTTCCGTCATGGCGCAGTCGATGACCTGACCCTTGCCGGAAGTGCGCGCCTCTATGATCCCCGCCAGCAGCCCCATGGCGAGATACAGCGCGCCGCCGCCAAAATCCCCGACCAGATTGAGAGGCGGCACTGGCGGGCCGTCTTTGGTTCCGATCGCATTGAGCGCGCCGACAATGGAAATGTAGTTGATGTCGTGACCCGCGGCATGCGCGATAGGGCCATGCTGCCCCCAACCGGTCATTCGCCCATACACCAGTTTGGCGTTTCGCTTCAGGCACACCTCCGGACCAAGACCCAGACGCTCCATGACGCCAGGGCGAAAACCCTCCAGCACTGCGTCAGCCTGATCAATCAGCCGCAGCACCGTCTCAACCCCTTCTTTCTTCTTCAGATCGACGGCGATCGAGGGACGGCCGCGGTTCAGCAGATCGCCTTTGGGGTCACGTTTCATGCCGAGATCGGCCGCCTCGGTGCGGTCCACCCGCACCACGTCGGCGCCCATATCCGCCAGCAGCATGGCGCACATCGGCCCCGGCCCAATCCCCGCCAGTTCGACGATCCTCACCCCAGCCAATGGTCCCATGGTTAACCTCCCCGTTAATTGGCGCAACGTCGCGGCCACTATAAGCAAGCCGGCGCGGCCATTAAAGCCCAATCCGTTCACTCCTGGTTAATTCAATCGGAGATAAGATCAGGATTTACGCGATCATGGAAGGGAGGCGTTTCATGGCTGGGTTATCTGCGCTCACCACCTATGCGACACTGGACAGGCTGGAGCAGCAAAAGGCTGCGGCCCTCGCTAACACGCCTTATAAAAAAGATCTGGCGACTTTCAAGACGGATGTCGCCAAGCTGAAATTTCAGTCGGACCTGTTCAATAATACGGGCCTGTTGAAGATCATCCTCAAAGCTTATGATCTGGAAAACGATATCAAGGACATAAACAGATTAAAGGAAGTGCTTACCAGTAAACTTTCCGATCCCAAATCCGTGGTGAACCAGTCTATCAACAAACGATTTCTCGATCTTGCAGAGGATATTGATCTCTATAACGGTTTTACGAAACTCCAGAGCCCGCAGTTTGCGCAAAAACTGGAAGAAAGGCTGGAGAAGCATTTCAGCGATCCGCGGCTGGAGCCCAGACAGAAAATCCTGGTGACGAATAGCGCACTATTTAAGAAGGACATCGAAACGTTCAAACTCCGCGCAGCCAATGTTACCAGCGTAGATGAGTTGTTCAAGGATTACCGGTTACTGAAAACCGTTCTTGAAGCCTATGATCTGGATTCAGAGATCGATAAAGCGGGTTTCATCAAGAAAATCCTCACCAGCGATCCCTCCGACGAGAGTTCTCTCGTCAATCTGGTGCAGGATAACCGTTACCGCGAGCTTGCGCTGGATATCGGCCTGTTCAACGGCGTGGAGGGGCTGAAAAGCGCTTCCTTCGCCATCAGACTGGAATCTAAACTGGCGCAGTCCCGCTTCGAACATAATATCGATGATCAAGCGCCCGGAGTCCGCGCCGCACTTCGCTTCCGCGCGGTTGCGGCAAACATCAAGTCGCCTTACGATATTCTGTCCGATCCTGTTTTGCGCGACGTGGTGCTGA
>DMKG01000070.1:0-1716 GCA_003454415.1 Alphaproteobacteria bacterium | reverse complement strand
TGGTGCTGAAGGCTACGGGCCTGCCCCTGACTATCGTCAGGCAGTCGGTGGAATCCCAGGCCAGGTTGCTGGAAAGCAGGATCAATTTCTCGAAGCTCAAGGATATCAACTACACCAATAAACTGATCAATCAGTATCTGGCGCAGGTTGGCGCCACACCGGCAAGCACCGGAGTGAGCTCTCTGGTAAGCCTTTTTGTCTAAACCTTGACGGAACCAAATTAATCAGGGGGCGTCAGCCCCCTGCCCTTCTAACGCGCCGTCAGTCAGAACGCGCGATTTTGCTGGATGACTTTAGAAATCGCCGTCACACGTTCCGCGACGGGGGAGTAAATGTTCTTCATCGCCGTCATCCCCAGATCGTTGAACTTTGCCGCCTGATTGACCATCTGGTCAAACGCGGTGCGGGTATACTCCCCTTGCAGCTTGACGAAATCCTGTGGCGACTTGGCCGCCAGCATCGCATTCCCCGCCTTGACGCCGTCTTCTACGCTCTGCTTGGCGAAAGATAGGGATTCCGCACTCAGAACCTCCACGCTTTTTGCCGCGGCGGTGAGACTTTGCACAAAGGCTTCGGCATTTTCCTTGCTCACCTCTGCGGCGCGCTCGAAGCCCTGGAGAACCTGGGTGGTCGCCTCACTGAATTTGGAAGACGCCGCCGAGAACTGCTGGCCAAACTCAGACGCCTGCTCCGCGAATTCCCATGCAGCTTCATTCGCCGAATCATCCATGCTCTGCCCGCTCGCAACCTTCGCTTTTGCCATGAAAAACACTCCATTCTAGGGGTTGGATGCAGCTATTGCTGCAATGCAATATATCTTATGTAACCCAATTTGATGAGGCGTCAAGATATTTTTGTGCGTCGCACAAAAATAAAACTCTCCCGTTAATCTTATAAAATGATAATTACAATCAGGTGAAATGAATCGTCAGCCTGAAATTACCCTTCAAAAAAATTAATTGCTAATAAAAAAACAATAAATAAGAAAATATTAATAATATAAAAATTATATAAACTTAATAAATACACGAAAACTGGCGAATATATTCATAATATAAAAAATATATTATTTTTTCTTCTTCATTAATACAACAGAAAAATACAGCTTTCGGTGAATATCCGGAAGTTCTTTTCCATGTAGACAGTGATTCGCTCTTCACCTAGTCTGGAAAAGTTGATTCGGCGATTACCGTCAAATATGGGCGATTTTATGGGGAGCCCGGAAAACCTCTGGAACATAAGGCTTTGGCAAGCTTTGGCAGTTAACTTCGAGCTTAATTGACCAAAAACGGACACGCCGTTCACAAGGACCAGGATCACGAAATTCAGCTTAGTGAGAGATACACGATGACACTTTCGAAGATACTTTGTCACCTCAATCGCCGGCGGCCCCTGGGCGTCCTGTCCTTGATCCAAAGTTTCTTCATGATCGCAGCCTTGTTTGCGGCGGTTTCCGGACCCGCCACTGCACGCCAGAATGCCGAAATCGTTATGGACGCCAAGACGGGGGCGGTTCTGAGTTCCCGCAATGCAGAGCTGAAAAACCGCCCGGCTTCTCTTACCAAGATCATGACGCTCTACCTTACATTCGAAGCGCTGCGCGACGGGCGCCTGACGCTGGATAAATCTATGCCCGTTTCAAAACACGCCGCGTCCCAGTCGCCGACCAAACTTTATCTGCAGCCGGGCGGCAGGATCCGTGTGGAAGACGCCATC
>DMKG01000067.1:12745-13179 GCA_003454415.1 Alphaproteobacteria bacterium | reverse complement strand
CTTTGCATCCGGATTGGCCCTGTCCGCATATATACGCCTGTTGCGGCGGGGACGGAGCCCTTGCCCTGCCTGGTCTATTATCATGGCGGAGGCTGGGTGATCGGCGATCTGGAAACCCATGAAGGGGCCTGCCGCATGCTGGCCAATGACAGCGGCTGCCGCGTGATTTCGGTGGATTACCGCCTTGCGCCCGAGCATGTTTTTCCTGCGGCGCCAGAGGATTGCTTCGCGGCGCTGAAATGGGTGGCGGCGAATGCGCAGCCCCTTGGCGTTGATCCGAAACGGATTGCGGTGGGCGGCGATTCCGCAGGAGGTAATCTCAGCGCGGTCGTCTGCCAGATGGCGCGCGAGGCCGGCGGGCCGTCCGTCGCGTTTCAATTGCTCATCTACCCCGCGACGGATATGGCGCTTGGGACCGGCTCCAAGAAAGAAAA
>DMKG01000067.1:12258-12538 GCA_003454415.1 Alphaproteobacteria bacterium | reverse complement strand
GCGACCGGCTATTTCCTGGAAGAGCGGACCATGCATTATTTCTATGATCTCTATGTTCCCAAAGGAACCGATGAGAACGATCCCCGGCTTTCCCCCTTGCGCGCCAAAAACTTCGCCGGATTGCCGCCTGCCTATGTAATCACCGCACAGTATGACGTCCTGCGTGATGAAGGGCGCCTCTATGCGGAAAAGCTGAAAGAGGCCGGGGTAAAGGTCACGCATGTGAATTACGATACGCTGATCCATGGGTTTTTCACCATGGCGGGGGTGATTCCCGCGG
>DMKG01000067.1:11838-11967 GCA_003454415.1 Alphaproteobacteria bacterium | reverse complement strand
CATGGCGGGGGTGATTCCCGCGGCCCGGCCGGCCATTGCCGATGCGGCCAAGGCCGTCAAGGCGGCATTGGGTTAGGCCTTCACGCTGGTCCCGCACCGCTGCCCGGCGGCCTCGATCTGACGCGCGGT
>DMKG01000067.1:10458-11558 GCA_003454415.1 Alphaproteobacteria bacterium | reverse complement strand
CCAAGGACGCCGCCCATGATCTGCGCCGCCCGGGCCAGCGCCTCCTGGCCGGGATGGCCCAGCGCGCATAGCCCGCTGCGGCGGAATACCGCATCCTCCAGGGTGAGGGCGAGTTCCGACTTCGCCGCGTAATGGATCTGCGCGCCAATTTCCGGCAGGCCCGGCGCAAGCGGCGTGGCCAGTGCAGGCGCGGCTGCGGCCACCTCCATGAGGCGGTGCAACCGGGCGCCATAATTCAGCGCCAAGTGCCGGATCAGGGCCGGATCATGGGCAGGGTAGGCCGCCTGGGCTTCCTGCACGAAATCCGCAAATCCTTTCATGTGACCGCCGGGCAGCGGCGTATGTTCGGTGCGGCAGGGGAGTTTGGGGCGGCCAAGTTTCCTCAGCGCCAGATCCGTGACCTGTTCCGCCAGATGCCGTGACGTTGTCCATTTGCCCCCCAACGCCGAGATCAGTCCGGCGCGGTTTTCCGCCTTCTGATGATCGAAAATTTCTGACCCCCGGCTGACGCCATAGGTGCTATCCCCTATGTCCGCGCCGGCGGGATCGGCCACCAGCGGCCGCAACCCGGCATAGCAATGGCGGATATCCGCGCGGTTCAGCCGCGCTTCGGGCAGGCCGCGGTTGACCTTCGACAGTAGTTCCGCGATATCAGCTTCATTCACGCGCACCGCATCTGGGTCATCCAGATAGGGCGTATCGGTGGTGGCCAGCAGCGAATGCCCGCGCCAGGGCAGTACGAAAAAATGCCCATCCTCCAGGAACAGGGTGAGCGCCTTGCGGGAAATCCGCCTTGTGATCAGATGAATGCCCTTGGAGCGCTGCAGCTTGACGGCGCCATGCGCCTCATCGTCTGCTATATGATCCGCCCAGGGACCCGCTGCGTTGATGACAAGGCGGGCGGAAATATCATATTCCCGGCCATCCATCAGATCGCGGATCCGGATTCCGTCTACCTGATCCGCCGTTCCGGTCAGGCTAAGGGCCCGGGCGTAATTCGCCACCAGCGCGCCGTTTTCAACCGCTCCCTGGATGAACTCGAACGCCAGTCGTTCCGGCGTGTGCATCATGCAGTCATAGTAGGTAAGGGCGCCGGCTCT
>DMKG01000067.1:1461-10226 GCA_003454415.1 Alphaproteobacteria bacterium | reverse complement strand
GCGCCATGCAATACCGGCTCGGCGGCGAGGGTTTCCTGGGGCGATAACGCGCCATGACGCGGCAGCATTTTATCCGGGTCAGAAAGGCGGTTCCGGTCAAACGACAGCGCGTCATAGAGCATTAATCCCGCACGCAGCGTCAGTTTTTGCCTGGCGGTTTGTACGGGCAGCACGAACTGCACCGGCTCCACCATATGGGGGGCGATGCCCGTCCAGATGCGCCGTTCACGCAGGGATTCGCGGACCAGACCGAATTCCAGATTGCGCAGATAACGTAAGCCGCCATGAATGAGCTTTGACGAGGCCGCGCTGGTTTCTGACGCGAAATCGCGCTTTTCCACCAGCGCGACGCGCAGTCCCCGCAGGCTGGCGTCCCAGGCGATGGCGGCCCCGGTAATGCCGCCGCCAATGATCACCAGGTCGTGACGCCGCTTCGTCATCTCACTCAGGTTACGCCGCAGAACCGGTACATTCAACTTGCCGCTACCTCCCCCTAACTGCGAGACGGGAAGCGGCGGCGCCGGTCGCCAAGGCGCGGAAGGTGGATGTTGAGAAGCTGCAGGCAGATCAAAGCGGCTATGGCTGCTTGATGGCGTCGACCTCGATGATGATCTCCACATCATCGCCCAGCACCGGCGCGGCATAACCCATGCCGAAATCCGAACGCTTAAGCGCGCCGCGGGCCGAAAACCCCGCTACGATCTTGCTTTTATCCATGGGATTTGGACCCTGGTTCACCAGTGTCACCTCCAGTGGCACCGGTTTCGTCACCCCATGCATGGTCAGATCGCCAGTGACCACCGCCGTCTTTTCACCGGTAAGTTTCACCGAAGTGCTTTTATAGGTCAGCTTTGGAAATTCCGTAACGTTGAAAAAGTCCTTGCCCCGCAGATGCTCATCGCGCTCGGCGTGATTGGTGTCCAGGCTCGCCGCGTCGATGGTGACTTCCACAGTGGAGTTTTCGGGAGAGCCCTGATCCAGGTTGAACACGCCCTCAATGGTGTTGAAGCGCCCGAAAGTCTTGGAGAATCCCAGATGCGATACGCCGAACAGCACGCTCGCATGGGTTGGATCAAGCTGATACTTTTCCGACGCGTCTGCCGATGCCGTGTAACCGGCCAGTATCAGCCCAGCTCCCAGAGCGGCTGCAAACTTGTTTCCTGTTCCCATCTTTCCCTCCTGCTTTTTCATCTTGATGTTATCTCTGTTGCAGGGCCTCCACCCTGATTTCAATGATCACTTCATCGGCGATGATGCCGGTTTCCGCCCACTCACCTTTTCCCAGTTCGTAGTCCCTGCGTGAAATCGCCACCTTGCCATGGGCGGTGGCGCTCACGTCTCCATCATCGGCATCCGTGATGGTCAGGCTGAACGGCAGATTTAGCGGCCTGCTCACATCTCTTATGGTGAGGGCGCCCACCGCTTCGTATTCTCCCGTGCCGGTCTGCCGCACTGTATCCGCCTTGAACTGCGCCTGGGGAAATTGCTCCACGTCAAAGATATCTCCTGAACGCAGAATGGCGTCCCGCTCTTCATTCTGTGTATCCAGACTGGCGACGTCTATCATCACATCGATGCGGCCATCTTCCGGCTTTTGCGGGTCAAAATCAATCCGGGCGTCAAAATGCTGAAACTGGCCTGTGAATGCAGCGCCGCTCTGCACAAAATGAAACAGAATCTGACTGGCGGGCTGCATATTCCAGAGCGCCGCTCCAGCTGGCCAGGAAATGCCCAGCCCGAAGACGATCAGCATCAGGCCCAACATCCGGCGCAGAATGTTGTTTTTCAGAATGAAATGATGCCGCAATGCGGCGCCGATATGGAGCAGCGCCAGCAGAGCGATCAGGCGCGCGCCCATCTCATGCGCTTCTTCCAGCAGTTCGTGCACTTCCTTATCCGGCGCCATCGGGGCGGGCAGCGCCAGCAGGCCAAAAAAAGTGAGGGGCGAATTGGCGGTCCATACCAGGCTCATCCCCGCGAAAACCTGCAGGAACACCAGTCCGTAAAGCGCCCAGTGGGTTAGTTTCGCCGCGTGCTTTTCCCATGACGGCAGATCATCCGGAAGCGGGGGCGGGGGATTGAACGCGCGCCACAGGCTTCGCCCGATCATCAGCGCCAGCAGCAGAAGCCCGAAGGATTTATGCATTTCCACAAAACGGAATTTCTCGATACCTCTGGGAAGATCGCCCATATACCAGCCAACGGCGAGCAGGGAAAACACCAGCAGCGCCACGGCCCAGTGAAACATTCTGGCGGTGATCGTGTATTTTTGTTCTTGATTGCCCATGGCTTCTTTACCTTATTTATTTGCCCGTGAACTCCGGAGGCTTTTTTTGCAAAAAGGCGCGAATGGCGCCAGCCGCATCTGAAGTGCGGCTGGCGGTGCGCTGATACATGCGCTCAACCAGGAGCTGTTCCCTGAAACTGTTTTCAAAGCCCTCCCAGAAAGCCTTGCGGGTCAGCGCATAGGCGCGGGTCGGTCCCTGCGCCAGGCGGCGCGCCATCGCCAGGGCGGCGCCCTGCAATTCGTCATCGTCATGCACGGCGTTGATCAATCCCCATTGCAGCGCTTTTTCCGCCGGAAGCCGTTCGCCCAGCAGGGACAGTTCAAACGCGCGCGCCTTGCCCAGCGCGCGGGGGAGAAGCCACGTCGCCCCGCCATCGGGGATCAGGCCGATATTGGCGAATGGCTGAAGCAGATAGGCGGAACGCGCCGCCAGAATGATATCCCCCATCAGCGCGATGCTCATGGTGACGCCAGCCGTCGCGCCATGCAGGCCCGCCACGATGGGCATTTCCAGATCGCGCAATCTCAGCATCAATGCGGTAAAGACTTCATCCAGCACCTGTCCCGCATCTGGCAGGGGGAGTTTCGGTCCGCCTGGGTCGGCCAGATTCATGCCGGATGAAAAGCCCGGACCTTCACCGGTTATCAGCAAACAGCGCACGCCGCTGTCTGCCGCAGCGCAGCGATCCAGGGCGGTGTTGAATTCACCGAGCAGACTGCGCGTGAGCGCGTTGAGCGTGTCCGGCGCGTTGAAGGAGATATGGCCAACCGATTCCGAACAGGTGAACAGGATATTTTCGAATTCCATAGCCTTGCCCCGTCTATGCACGAGCCCCTATCCCGATTGCACAGCTCTTATGCGCGGCACGTGTCCTGACCAGGAACTGCGCAACCGGATGCGCATGGGCAGTTAAGCACACTTACAGGTGGGACGAAAGGAACGGATAGTGGTGGGGCCAGAGCGGAAGGCGGTATTATCCCCGCCTAATCAGGTGTTTCTGTTCAGTGTTTACAGGCCGGTTGCGGCATTTCATTTTCGCTGAACACCCTGTTGCGGCCGCCCTGTTTGGCGGCGTAGAGACAGGCGTCGGCTCGTTCAACCAGCTTTGTCAGGGACTCTCCAAGCTCATATTGCGCAACGCCGACTGAAACTGTGATGAGTCCGACTTTTTGTCCGTTAGAGCGATTGACGACCTCTCTGCTGGCGATGGCGCGCCTTATTTCCTCAGCGATCTTGGTTGCGCTGCCGATTTCCTGCTTGGGCAATAAAACGGCGAATTCCTCTCCGCCATATCTGGAGCATGCTCCCTTGTTTCCCACGGCTCTCAGCATGACGCCTGCAAACAGGCGTAAAACCTGATCTCCCAGGGCATGTCCCCATGTGTCATTGAATATTTTGAATTTATCGATATCAAGAAAGAGAAGGCTTAACGGTTCGCCCGTTTCCATGCTGTCCCGCGCGAATTCTACTAAATGTTCATCAAAGTACCTGCGATTGCCGACCCCCGTCAGCATATCCGTGATGGAGACCGTACGAATTTCTTCAATCTTGTTATGCAGATCGGAAACCTGCTCAATAGAGCTGTGCAGCTGTTTGTCCAGCTTTTCGTTGTGCTCCTTCATCTGTCTCGTGGCTTGCATCAGAAGATCAATGATCGAAATCAGTTCGGGTTGCGTCTCTGGAGTGTCTTGCAGCGCCTGACCCGCGCCTTCCAGTACCGTGTTGAATTGCGACGTATCCAGGCCAGCCTTTTTCAGACCAGCGACCATGTCCTGCAGCTTTCCTTTGATTTTCAGAGTGATGCCCGCCATCTGGGCGCTTTCTTCCTGTCCAACAAAGAACTCGCTATACAGGTTTTCACAAACGGTATGAGATATCTCACGCCTGTTTGATAGAAGAATATCAATCGTGCGGTTGAGATTCTTGTTGGCGCCGCTGGAATAGGTATACCAGATCCTGAAATGATCCGGATAAGGCTCGATCTTATGCTCTTTCATTAAATGCATGGCCGTTCTAGCATGATCGGAGGGCCGCCGGCCTGATTGCGGTGAAAATGGAGTGGTCAGTCCATCGCTTTTTACTGAAGTGGTCATGTTACCCGGTTTTCTGTCCAAAGCCTGACTGCAGGCTTTATTGTTGACCATAACTAATTCTCTCTAGTAACCAATTAGTTAATAATGCCAACCGAAACACGTCAGTTTCGTTACTGTTAATTCCTGGGGTTTGCGGCCCTAGTCCAGAATATTTTTCTGAGTATGGCGCAAGAAATGGAGGAAATCGGCATGAGCACAATGGCGGAAATCTCTCAAAATGATCACGCGTCCATCGGGGCGCGCATGCGCAGCGTCCTGGATCGTCAGAAACAGGCCCATATCCGGGAAGGCGCACCCAGTCTGGCCCTGCGTATCGACCGTATCGATCGCGCTATTGGCGTCCTCGTTGATCATAAGGACGAAATCTGTGAGGCGCTGCGGCAGGATTTCGGGCATCGCAGCATTGACCAGACTCTGATGACGGATGTGGTGGGCTGTCTTGGCGGCCTGAAGGAAGCAAAAAAGAATTTGCGGAAATGGATGCGGCCGTCGAAGCGTTCCGCAACGTTTCCCTTCAATCTGGCTGGAGGCAAGGCGCGGGTCGAGTATCAGCCGCTCGGGACGGTTGGCCTCATCACGCCATGGAATTTTCCCATGGCGATGACTTTTTCCCCCCTGGCGGGGATTTTCGCCGCAGGCAACCGGCTGATGCTCAAGCCATCGGAATACACGCCGCGCACAGCCGAATTGACGGAAAGAATGTTCGCCAGCGCATTTGATGAAACGGAAGTGGCGGTGTTTCCAGGCGGCCCGGATGTGGGGCAACTGTTCAGTTCTCTTCCTTTTGATCACATGATATTCATTGGCGCTACCGCTGTCGGCAAACACATCATGCGCGCAGCCTCTGAAAACCTCACTCCGGTGACTTTGGAGCTTGGCGGAAAATCCCCCACGATCATTGGCAATAACTGCCAGTTGCAGACAGCTGCGGACCGTATCATGTATGGCAAGACAGTGAATGCCGGCCAGATCTGCCTTGCCCCTGATTATGTCTTTGTCGCCAAACATAGCGAGGGCGCCTTTGTCGCCTCGGCTGAGCGCTCGGTGTCCTCGATGTATCCCGCACTGAAGGATAACCCTGATTATACTTCGGTCATCAATCAGCGCCATTATGACCGTCTGCAGGGTTATCTGACGGACGCCAAATCGAAGGGCGCCAGGATTGTCGAGATCAATCCTGCAAACGAAGATTTCTCGCAACAGCCAGCTCACAAAATTCCCCCAACGCTGGTCCTCGATGTCACGGAAGACATGAAGATCGCTCAGGAAGAGATTTTCGGGCCGCTGCTGATGGTCAAAACCTATGAAACCACCGATGAGGTCATAGATTATGTCAACGCCCATCCGCGGCCGCTCGCTTTATATTACTTCGGAGACGACGAGGGGGAAAAGCAAAGGGTGCTTGACCGTACGACGTCAGGGGGGGCGGCGATCAACGATGTCATGCTGCATGTAGCGCAGGAAGATCTGCCGTTTGGCGGTGTCGGCGCCAGCGGCATGGGCGCCTATCACGGCTTTGACGGTTTCAAGAATTTCAGTCATGCGAAGGCGGTGTTCGAACAGGGCAGACGATTCGATCTGGGGCGTTTCATGCGTCCGCCCTTCACCCCGCGCATGCGCAAAATACTGAATACTCAGGCTAAACGCTGAATTTGGCGCTGTGACTGGAAATGAAACGGGCCGCTGGAGGGCGGCCCGTTTTGTTTTTCATCAGGAAGGACGCGCACTGTCGAAGACAGGCGCGCGCCCCGTGGCAGTTAACGCACGCCAAGGCGGCGGATGGCGTCCGGCGTATACCGGTCCGCCACAAGCTCATCCGCGTTCCAGCTGATTTGCGGCTCCTGATTGACCAGGGAACCGGCGAGATAGCGGCGCGCGTTCAGATCATAGGTGGCTGCGCCAACCCGGTCGCACACAGGAACCTCATAATAGGTCATCGCAAACTGTTCATGCAGGCGCCAAAGATTGCCGCGGCCGTCATAGGCGCTGTTCTGAAGCACGAACCAGCTGTCCTCTTCTATCCAGAATTTGCGCCGGGCGTAGAGGTGCCGGGTGTTGGGGCGCAGATTGGCCTCGAGAATATGGGCGCGCTGCAGTTCGTAACGCAGGTAATCCTGATTCAGGTGTCCGCCGGGGATCAGAATATCTTTATACTGAATATCCCGCTGGGCGAAGCGGTAGTTGTTATTCGGCATATAGGCTTCCTGGCGGCCTATATAAGTCCAGTCATAACGGTCAGTAGCGCCATTGAAGCCGCCGAAATTGTCGGTGGTGTCGAGACCGTCCGAGTTACTCAGCGGGTTGTCATAGGCGATATTCGGCGCGCGGCGCACACGGCGCGTGCCCGGGCTGTACACCCAGGCCTTGCGGGCGCCCTGCGAGATATTGATCGTGTCATGGGCAAGAATCACATTGCCCGCGCTGCGCGCCGGGGCGATGGTGTTCGAAATGTAGTAGAAGGCGATATTATTCAGTTCCGAGACGTCTTGCTTGGACGGGTCGCTATAGAGAACATAGCCTTCGTTCTGATCGACATAGCTGGTGAAATCGCCGGCGCGTGTTGGCGCTGCGAACACCAGTTGCCGGGTGAATTTGAAATTGCGGAATTTCAGCGTGTGATTCCACATGATTTCCTGAGAGGTGCTGGGAATTGGGAAGGCGGTTGAACGGATCGCGCCTGAAAAGCCTGACCCATCCATCGACCCTACGCTGTTCAACGCATTCTGTTTGACCACCTCATAGACCCCATCCGGCTGCGCGCAGGACCGGTGCGTCGGATAGACGTTCATTTTGTAAGTGTCTGGATAGGCCTTGAACATCGCCTTTGGCAGATCGCCAAGATTCTTTTCATACTGCCCCATATTCGCGGCGGTAATGGTGAACAGAATCTTGTCGGAAGCATAGGGATCAGGATGGCGGTCCCCAACTTTATAGGAGACGTTGGAAGGGGGCGATTGCAGACCTCCGGTCCATTCAGGGATAGTTCCATCCTTGTTGGCCGATTTCTGTGACCCCATAGGGGTCAAATCCTTGCCAAGCCGGTCGGCTACTTCCGGGGGCACCCCGGCATAAGCTGAAGCTGAAAGCAGCATGCCAAAAGAAACCGCATATAAAGTCATCCTTGTGCTCATACCGTTTACCTCCTCCTGTTGTTTGTTCTCTCCTGCTAAGAGTTATTATGTGGTTGATGTTGATGACTATATCGTCAAAAAAGTGACCATGCCAGAGGTTTAAGCAAAGCGCTTTAACAAAATGTCAACCTAATCTGGCAGAAGCCCAGATCGAAAGGTGCTAGAGTCACCGAAATCAATCCCGAATGAGGATTTCACCCAACAGACTGAAAATCCCTCCAACCCTGTTGCTGGACGTCGATGAACACATGAATGTTGCGCAGGTAGACCTGCCTTTCAGGGGAGGCGTCGGCGCCAGCGGCATGGGCGCCAGCGGCATGGCCGCCTATCACGGGTTTGACGGTTTCAGGAACTTCTGCCGCCCGAAGGCGGTGTTCGAGTAGGGCAGGCGTTTTGATCTGGGGCGTTGCATACGCCGACCCTTTACCCCGCACATGTGCAAAGTATTGAAATCTCATGCAAAAGGCTGAATCAGAAGCGGCAGTCTGAATCGAAACGGGACGACAGGAGAAGCATCCACTTAATTGGATCGCCTGGCGATCCAATTAAGTGGATAAAGCTGCTCCAGCAGGTTGATTCATCGAGCAATTATACCCATTAAGTTTACCCATTAAGATTGAACCTTATGTTTCAATCTTAATGGGAATTGCTCTACGCGGTCCTTATTCATTTGTTTCGAGGTAGAACCCCTCAGCGTACGCCAAGGCGGCGGATGGCGTCCGGCGTATAGCGGTCCTCGCTCAACTCAGCCGCGTTGTAATTAGCCGGCGGTTCCTGGTTGAGAAAGCTATCGACCAGATAGCGGCCTGCATTCAAGTCATAAACAGCCGCGCCAACACGGTCGCAAAGTGGAACTTCGTAGTAAGTCTGGCCATACTGTTCCTGTACGCGCCACAAATCGCCACGCGTGTCATAAGCGCTGCTTTGCGTAATAAACCAGCCATCCTCTTCCAAATAGAATTTGCGCTTGGCGTAAATATGACGGGTCTCGGGGCGCACTTTGGCCTCTAAGACATGGGCGCGCGCCAACTCGTAACGCACCAAATCCTGGTTGATGTGCTTGGGGAGAAAAATATCACTGTACTGGTGGCTGCCCTGCGCCAGACGGTAGCTGTTACCTGGCACATAAAACTCTCCGCGGCCGATATAAGTCCAGTCATAACGGTCGGTGGCGCCATTGAATCCGGCAAATCCATCCGTTGTCTGCAGCCCGTCCGAATTGGTGCCCGGATTGTCATAGGCGATGTTCGGCG
>DMKG01000067.1:484-1203 GCA_003454415.1 Alphaproteobacteria bacterium | reverse complement strand
ATTGTCATAGGCGATGTTCGGCGAACGGCGGACACGGCGCGTGCCGGGGCTATACACCCAAGCCTTGCGGGCGCCCTTGGCGAGATTGATAGTGTCGTGAATCAATATCACATTGCCTGCGCTGCGCGCGGGCGCAATGGTCTGTTGGATATACTTATACCAGACATTGTTGAGATCCTCTATGCTGTTCATCGCCGGATCGACATAAGAGAATATCGCTTCGGCCTGCGATACATAGAGGGTGAAGTCGCCGGTCTGGGTTGGGGCGGCATTCACCGACTGCGTGGTGATCTTGTGGCCGCGAAACTTCATGCGATGATTCCAGATCAACTCCTGCGAGACGCTGGGAATCGGGAAGGCAGTGGTGCGCATCGCACCCGTCAGTCCTGCGCCATCCGGTGACTGGACGCTGTTAAGCGCATTGACCTTTATCTGCGCGTACATTGATGGCGGTTGTGCGCAAGAACGCCGCGTCTGATAGACGTTCATTTTGTAACTATCCGGGTAGGCCTTGAACATGGCCTGTGAAACCTCGCCCAGGTTCTTTGCGTACTGCGCCATGTTCGCTGCAGTGATGGTGAATAATGGCTTGTCATCCGGGAACGGATCAGGATGCCGGTCGCCAATTTTGTAGGTGACATTGGAAGGGGGGGACTGCAGACCTCCCGTCCATTCGGGAATGGTTCCCTCCTTGTTGCCGGACTTCTGAGACCCCATGG
>DMKG01000067.1:0-234 GCA_003454415.1 Alphaproteobacteria bacterium | reverse complement strand
GCATAAGCTGAAGCTGAAAGCAGAATACCAAAAGTAGCCGCAAATAGAGTTATCCTGGCGGTCATGCTGTTCCCTCCTCCTGTTGTTAGTTATCTCCTATTAAACGATGTGATGGCCTGACGTTAAAAACTATATCGTCAGAAATATGACTATGATTGCATTTTAAGCAATAAGCCAATGCAATTTGATGGCCTGTTTTCTGGTGCCATTGAGGGCAGTTACGGCTGCGCTGAC
>DMKG01000124.1:5508-9820 GCA_003454415.1 Alphaproteobacteria bacterium | reverse complement strand
CGCCTGCAGACCGACTACATCGATCTCTACCAGGCGCATGAGGACGATCTGTCGCTTCCAGTGGAAGCGCCGCTGGAAACCTTCGGCGCGCTGATCGCGGCCGGCAAGGTGCGCGTCATCGGCGCGTCGAATTTCGGCGCCGCGCGGCTGGAAGCGGTGCTGTGCATGGGCGGTCACAACGGGCTGCCGCGCTATGAGAGCCTGCAGCCGCACTACAATCTGATGGAGCGCGCGGAGTTCGAGAGTGAGCATGCGCCGGTCTGCCGCCGGCATGCCATCGGCGTCATCCCCTATTTCGCGCTGGCCAGCGGCTTCCTCACCGGCAAATACCGCTCGGAGGCGGACTTCGCCAAGAGCGTGCGCGGCGAGGATGCGCAGCAATATCTGAACCCGCGCGGCCGCGCAGTTCTCACCGCGCTCGACGAAGTCGCCGCGCGGCACGGCGGAACACCGGCGCAGGTGGCGCTCGCCTGGCTGCTGGCGAAACAGCCGGTGACCGCGCCCATTATCGGGGCGTCAAAAATGCCGCAACTGGATGACGCGGTCGCGGCCGTCAACGTCAAGCTGAGCGAGGGGGACATCAAACAGCTCGAAGCCCCTTACAAGGCGCGCCCCAACATCGCGTTCCGGTGACAAAAATACCCACCACTCTTTTCGCGCAATTTACAGGGATAATCGCGCAATAATAGGGCTCTATATTGCGCGATAAACCGAATTGTTGCGCGAAAAACGGCGCGGGCAATTATTCGGCGGCCCGGATGGCGTTTGCTGAGCCCCCTTCATTCATCATCGCCCGCAAGGAGCGGGAGGTGTATTCCTTACGGAAGACGCCGCGTTTTTGCAGTTCGGGAATCAGCATTCCGGTCAGGTCCGCAAAAAAATCCGGCGCGTAATAGGAAGGCGTGATCTGGAAACCATCGCCGCCGCCTTCTTCCAGCAGATAGACGAGGTGGTCCGCCACCTGCGACGGGGTGCCGATCAATGGCCCGCTGTCGGTGCCAATCAGATAGGACGAGGCGACCTCCCGCAGCGTTACATTGGGATTTGTATCCTTATAGGCCTGCAACAGGCTCTGCAGTCCCGGCACCTGCAAATCCCCGACAGGCTTATCAATATCCAGCATGTTGAAATGGTAATTGAAATGTCCCGACATCAGGGACAAAGACGCCTCCAGGGGAATCCGGGCGCGGATTTCGCTCTGGCGGGTCAATGCCTCTGAATAGGTTTCAGCGACCGTCGGCTGCGCCGCCCAGATAATCTTTACCTCTTGAGGATTACGGCCATAGCGTTCCGCACGCGCGGCAATATCCTCGCAAAACGCGCGCATCTGCTTGGTGCTGGTGCCAACGGCGAAAATGGCTTCGGCGTGGCGCGCGGCGAATTCGCGCCCGCGCGGCGATTGCCCGGCCTGAAACAGATAGGGATAACGCTGCGGCGAAGGGATGACGGTCAGCGGCCCCTGCACCTTGTAATGCTGTCCCACGTGATTGATCTTGTGAATCTTGGACGGGTCTGCGAAGACGCCGTTTTCCATATCCATCAGCAGCGCATCGTCCTCCCAGCTATTCCAGAGCGCGCGCACTACCTCCATATATTCATCGGCGATGTCATAACGCTCGTCATGGGAAGGCAGTTTTTCCAGGCCAAAATTGCGCGCCTCGCCAGGTGAAAACGAGGTGACAATGTTCCAGCCGATTTTTCCCTTGGTGATGTGATCGAGCGTCGCCAATTTCCGCGCCAGCATATAGGGAGGATAGAAGCTGGTTGACATGGTCAAAGCGAAGCCGAGATTTTTGGTGAGGGCGGCCAGATAGGGCACAAGGCATACCGGGTCCGAGGCGGGAAACTGGATTGCAAAGCGGATATTGTCCGCGTTGGTGCCGCCGCCCCAGCCATCGGCGAAGAAAAACATATCGAATTTACCCCGTTCCAGGGTTTGCGCGATTTCCGCCCAATATTCGATCTCGGTCCATTGATGGCGGATTTTTTCGCGCGGATACACCCAGGACATGATCATATGCGGGGCCGGGCAGTAGACCATGAAACCGGTCAGATGCATTTGTTTTTTCATGATAGCGACTTTCTTCTGTTCTGGCTGCCGTTCAGAATGGGCGCGAGCCACCCGCCTGCGCGCGGTGCATCTCGCGCAGATAATTCCTGTCCCAGGCATCGCGCTCATGCATCACGCAACGGTTATCCCAGAAGATAACATCATGCTGGCGCCATATATGGGTATAGATCAGATGCTTCTGGGTCATGTGCTGGATGAGTTTCTTCAGCAGGGCTTCCCCTTCTTCGGGGGCGTGACCGAACCCCTCCAGCTTGACCGTGAAACCAGGGGTAATCCAAAGCGCAAGACGTCCCGTGACCGGGTGCGTTCTCACCACCGGGTGAACCACCTCCGATTCGCTGTCCGGCGCGCTGTTCTGCATGGCGGCAGGCTGTTTCACCCCCTTCATGGTTGCGTATGTGCTGGCCGGTTTCCATTTCATATGGCGGATACGCTCCCGGGTCGCCGCGTCAAGTTCATCATGCGCCTGATACATATTGACGAAATGCGTGCGCCCGCCCGCCTCGGGGGGCGGGATTTCCACCCCATGCAATACCGTGACGTCAGGCGGCGCCGCATAATCCTGCACGTCCGAGTGCCAGCGCAGCGCCTGAGTTGCGGAATTATAGGGATCGTCTTCTTGGGCAATCACCTGTCTGCCTGGTTTGCGCGTGTCGCGGTTTGACAGCAATTGCAAAGGCAGTTCGCCAACCATGGGCAGCCTGTCGCCGGCCGAGCCGCGATGAAAGCGCCGGCCGAACCATTCCACCACCTCGCATTGCCGCTCCGGCGTAAGCCGGTTCTGACCCCTAAGGATCATCAAACCCGAATGGTTGAAAACCGTGATCAGGGAGTAGATCTGTTCTCCGCAAAGTTCATCTTGCAGATCAACGCCATGCAGAAACACTCCGCAAGGGCCCCCTGTTGGCTCGAGTCCAATACCTGGGGCCAGGGCCAGATCGGAGGATGAAACGCCACTCATCAGGATTGTTCCGTGGCGCCCGGATATTACCGCTTTGCTCATGCCAAGCTTCCTCCTGTTTTTTAATTATTTACTGATCCTCGGCCTTTCCATCTCCCAACGCAAAACCCGACAATGGCGCCGGCGCGCAAATTTGATCCCGGTCACTCCGCCGCATGAACGGCGCGCAGTCCCGTATTTTCGTTCATACGGTTGCGCAGGGTTCCGCCGGCATATTCCTTACGGTACACGCCGCGCTTCTGCAGTTCCGGAATCAGCATCCGGTTCAGATCCGCGAAATAATCCGGCGCATAATAGGAAGGCGTGATTTGGAAACCGTCGCCGCCGCCTTCTTCCAGCAGATAAACCAGATGGTCCGTCACCTGGGACGCCGTGCCGATCATCGGCCCGCCATCATTGCCCGAAAGATAGGAGGAGGCGATCTGGCGCAGGGTGATCTTGGGGTTGGATTTCGTATAGGCTTCCAGCATGCCCTGGGTGCCCGGCACTTTCAGATCTCCCACCGGCTGATCGATATCCAGCTTCGAAAGGTCGGTATTGAAATGCCCCGACATCAGCGCCAGAGAAGCCTCCAGAGGAATGCGCGCGCGGATCTCCGCCTGTCTGGCGCGCGCCTCCGATTCCGTTTCCGCCACCAGCGGCTGCGCCCCCCAGATAATCTTCACCTTTCGCGGATCACGCCCATTGCGTTCCGCCCGCGCAGCGATGTCCTCGCTGAATTCGCGCATCTGTCTGGTGCCGGTTGCGGCGGCGAAGATGCATTCCGCATGCCTGGCGGCGAATTCCCTCCCCCGGTCCGACTGGCCGGCCTGAAAGAGATAGGGTTTGCGCTGCGGCGAGGGGATGACGGTCAGCGGCCCCTGCACCTTGTAATACTGGCCTTCGTGGTTGATCTTGTGAATTTTGGACGGGTCTGCGAACACGCCATTTTCCATATCCATCTTCAGCGCATCGTCTTCCCAGCTGTTCCACAGCTTGTAACAGACCTCCATATATTCATCGGCGCGGTCATAGCGCTCGTCATGGGGCGGCAGATCATCCATGCCGAAATTGCGGGCTTCGCCTTTCGAGATGGAGGAAACGATGTTCCAGCCAATCCGCCCCTTGGTGACATGGTCGAGGGTCGCCAGCTTGCGGGCCAGCATATAGGGCGGATAGAAGGTCGTGGACATAGTGACGGCGTAACCCAGCCGTGGGGTCAATGCCGCCAGATACGGCACCAGGCACAGGGGATCGGAATTGGGAAACTGGATCGCATAACGCACGCTGGCTTCATTGGT
>DMKG01000124.1:0-5253 GCA_003454415.1 Alphaproteobacteria bacterium | reverse complement strand
TCGGCGAAGAAGAACAGATCGAATTTGCCGCGTTCAAGGGTTTGCGCGATCTCCACCCAGTACTCGACCTCCGTCCACTGATGGCGGATCTTTTCGCGCGGATACACCCATGACATGATCATGTGCGGCGCGGGGCAATAGATCATGAAACCCGTCAAATGCATCTGCTTGTCCATGGCGTTCCCTCTATCGGATCGGCGTGACGAACTCGGCTTTTCGGGTCACCGGAATCAATGGGGACGGTAGAAAGGCGCCTCCGTGCCATTGATGGTGACCCGGTGCATGGTGCGCGTCTGGGGAAAATAATCAGCGATCGCGCGGTGCTGAGTGCTCCGGTTGTCCCAGAAGGCGATCGAATTCACCGCCCAGCGGAAACGCACGTGATATTCCGGCGTTTCGATATGGCGGTAGAGGAAGTCGAGCACCGCCCGGCTTTCCTTTGGCTTCATGCCAACAATATGGGTGGTGAAGGAGCTGTTGACGTAAATACAGGGGCGCCCGGAAACCGGATGGGTGCGGATCACCGGATGCACCGCATTCGGACGTTTGTCATTTTCATGTCTGGACGGGCCGAACAGGTGCACACTGCCGTGATGCGCCTCCAGGCCAGAGAGAAAATGCTGCATCTTGCCGGACAGCCCCTCATAGGCGGCGTTCATACTCGCGAACATCGTGTCGCCCCCAGTATCCGGTAAGACCTTGGCCAGCAGAATCGCGCCCATATTGGGAACGGGATCGCAGGATACATCCGAATGCCAGCCGTTTGCGGAATACTGCTTTTCCGCGTCGGAATGCAGAGGCAGGATTTCCGGATGGCCGGGAATCCCCCCCATGGCGGGATGGATGTGCAACGTGCCGAAGCGCCGCCCGAAATCCTTATGCTGATCCGGGGTGATGTCTTGGTCGCGAAAAAAGATCACCTGGTTTTCCACCAGCGCGTCATGAATTTCCTGAAAGGTCTGATTGCCTAACGGTTTTGCCAGATCGACCCCGCTGATTTCCGCCCCCAGCGCGCCCGCCAGCCTTTCTATTTTTATCGTCTCGAAGCTCATGGCCATTCCCATCCTGTTTTCATCGCCTGCCGGATCTTATGCGTCCAGTCTGACGACCGGGCGTATAGGCAATATATTATCATTATGCTAAACAGTTCCGTCAACATAAATAGCGGCTGCCTGCTCCCTCGATGGATATTCCCGGCTGAAGGCTGTCTGGACCAGGAAGGGCGCAGCGCCATTTTCAGGAGGAGAGGAACGGAATGACGAATAAATTTGCCGACGGCGACCAGGCAGGCGCGATGAATTACGTCACGGCCGAATGCACCCTTAACGCCCTCAAAAGCGTCGGGCAGGGCCGGATCATCGACCTGAGCCAGGAAATCAGATCCGGACATCCCTGCATGCAGCCCGCGCAATCCCCCTTCATGATGACCATGCGCGCGACACCGGAAATGATGCTGCGCGGGGGAGGAAGGCATGGGATCACGAACAATCTGGGCGCTTATACCGAACGGGTGGAACTGTGCATGCATACCGGCACCCATGTGGACGCCCTGGGACATGTGACCATCGCCGACGAAATGTATGGGGGCTACCGGGTCAGCGAAATGACCAACAATCTGGGGCTGCAGAAACTGGGCATCGAACAGATGCCGCCGTTGATCTCGCGCGGGGTGTGCATCAATGTCGCCGATCTGGATGGCGGGGATTATCTGGAAGGCGGCCGGGTGGTCACAGCCAAAGATCTGAAAAACGCCCTGAATAAGGCCAAGGTGGAAATTGCGCCGGGGGATGTGGTGATGGTGCGCACCGGCTACAGCCGCTATTTCATGAAAGACAATCAGAAATACATTTCCACCGAACCTGGAATTGACGTGGAGGCGGCGCAGTGGCTGACCGGGCAGAAAGTTTCGGTCATCGGTTGCGACAATATGGGAGTGGAGGTTCTGCCCTATCCCGAGAAGGGAAAGATGCTGCCTGTACATCAGCACACGCTGGTCGAAGCAGGCGTTCACCTGATCGAGAATCTGGTGCTCGACGAACTGATGCGCCAGAATGTGACCACATTCTGTTTCATCATGCTGCCAATAAAATTCACCGGGGCGACTGCAAGCCCCGTTCGCCCGATCGCAGTGCTTTAAGCAGTCCCGCCGAATGTGAAGACGGGGGGCCAGAGCCCCCCGCGAACCGTCAGGCGCCGTAGCTTTTCTGGATGCTGTCCAGCGGCGACTTCTGGATGCCGTGGTTGGGGATGGGATAGCGCAGGCCGTTCTTGCTCAGCGCTGCAAGCCCTTCCACGACCTTGGGCAGATAGCTGGGGGGAAGCGCCACCAGCAATTCGTCATCCTGCACCCCTCCGAATTTGCGTTCCGCATAACACGGGATCGACACCGAGGGCTCGCCTGTCGCCAGCGCATTGCCCCAGGAATCGGCGCAAGCGCTTTCACCAACGCAGGAGAAGGTCAGCTTCTTGTAGGCGCGGTATTGCAGCCCGTTGATGAAGGTGATCATCTGCCCGGGCGTCGCGTAAATCAGGCAGATATCCGGATTGTCGAGACGGCCGGAAGTCAGTGGCGACACCGCCATGGCTTCGTACTCGCCATAGGAGGCGCAGCTCATCGCCGCCTGATGCGCGGCGCTGTCTTCCAGGCTTCCATACCATACCCCGTTCATGCGGTCGCCGCTGAGCCATTCCGCATCGCGCGGATGAAGCCCGATCACCGCGCCGCATTGCGCCCCCATAAGATTGTCCATGGTGACGCCGATCGTCCAGCCGATCCAGCGGCACTGGCCGACGATCTGATCCGTCGCCATCTTCTCCCGCGGGTCGGGCCGTTTGATGCGCGGGATCGCCTCCATTTCCGCAACGGATCTGAACCGCTTCATGCCGATAGGGGTCGCCTTCAGCCGCAAATAACGGTTCAACTCATTGACGATGCTCTCATAATCATATGCCGCGTCATCGCCCCAGCAATTGGATTTGGCCATGGTTTCCTCCGTTTTCGTGCAGTTACCGCTTTTTTTCAGCATGGCGGCGTCAAATAATCCTAGCATTATGCTAAAGCTGAATGCGAGGATGAAATCATCACAATACACCGCCATTCAGGCCAGAAGACAGGGGAGAGAACATGCTGATCAAATTGACCGATGAACAGAACGCCTGGCTGGAAAAAGCCAGATCGCTTGGCAAAGACGTGCTGGCGCCGCGCGCGGCGGAAGTGGACCGGACCGGGCGGTATCCGCGGGAAGGCATGCATGCGCTGCGGGACGCAGGCCTGTGGGGCATGCGCGCCTCGAAGGAATATGGCGGCGGCGGCGCCGATCTTCTGTCCACGGTACTGGTGGTGGAGGAACTGGCGAAAAGCTGCCCGTCCACGGCCATGTGCTTCAAAATGCATATCGAGGCGAGCGAAATGATCGCCCGGGTGCACACGCCGGCACAGGTGGAGAAATTCGTCAAACCCCTGGCGCGGGGCGAGGCGCTGTACACGGTCGCAGGCGGGGAGACCAGCGGCAAGAAAGGCGATGACTGGCATCCGGCAGGCGCCTTCTCAGCGGCGGAAATCCTGCCGGACGCCTATCGCCTGGGAGGCGTGCGAAAATCCTATGTGACTTCCGCGGGCGAGGCGACGCACTACTTCCTGATGGTTCAGGCGGGCGCGGATGCCCCAAAGGGCGCACTGACCCCCATGATCGTCGAACGCGACAAGGTGGAGTGGAAAAAAGACGGCGAATGGAACGGCGTCGGCATGCGCGGCAATGGCAGTTCGCCGGTTTACTTCACCGGTGACGTGCCAAAGGAAAACCGTCTGGGCAACGAACACGAAGGCGGCAAGGCGCTGGGCGTCGTGATGATGCCCGTTGTGGCGCTGACCTATGCCGCCGCCTATCTGGGGATCGGCTCCGGCGCTTATGAAATCGCAAGCGCCGAGGCTACGAAACAGTATCCGAGCGGCGCCAGGCGGCTGGACAATCCGGTCAACAAGCGCCGCATGGGACAGATGAGCGCCCAGATCGAGGCGGCCCGCTCCCTGCTGCATCTTGCCGCAAAGGCCGGGGACGAAGGCCGCGTCAAGGCGCCCATTCCCTATATTCAGGCCAAGGTGATGGCGTCGGAGACCTCGGTCGCGGTAACGAGCGAACTGATGACCATGTTCGGCGGAACCGCTTTCGCCGCACGCCTGCCGTTCGAGCGCTATTTCCGCGACGCCCGCGCGGGCATGGTCATGGGTCTGGCCAATGACGAGGCCTATCCCATGATCGCCAACATGCTGTTCCCCCCGCAACGCGGATAACGCGGCGGGCCTTTTCCTGTATCCCACTGTCCTCCGGAGTCTGAAACCGGAGGACAGCGGGTTCAGAGCAGCAGCAGAAAGCTGAGCACCAGCAGCATCACGAAAAGAGTTTCCGCGAGAATCAGTACGGCGGGTTTCCATCCCACCCGGGCGAAATCGCCGAGCCTGGTTTTCATTCCCAATGCCGAGATGGCCGTGATCAGGCACCAGCGCGACGTATCCCCCGCGCCCTGTACGATGGGCGCAGGCACGCTGAGCAGAGAATTCAGAAGCACCAGAGCCACAAAGACCAGCAGAAAGGCGGGGATCAAGGGCGGCCGGGCAGTATGCGCCCCGCCTGCCGCCTGACCGCGGAACAACAGCGTGACCGCCAGCACGGCGGGCAGAAGCAGCGCGACGCGGAACAGTTTGACGACCGTGGCGGTGTCGCCGGTTTCGAGGGATATGCTGTAACCCGCCCCCGCCACCTGCGCCACGTCATGGATGGTCGCCCCCAGAAACACCCCTGTCTGGGCGACGGAAAAATGCAGCGCCGCCGCGATCAGCGGATAAACCACCATCGCCACCGTGGAAAGCGTGGTGACGCCCACGACGGTGAGGATCGTGTCGCGCTCCGTATCCTGCGAATGGGGCAGTACGGAAGCAAAGGCCATCGCCGCCGAAACGCCGCAAATCGCGACTGCCCCCCCGGTCAGCACGCCGAAATCGGGCTTGAGGTCAAGCAACCGTGACGCCAGCCAGCCGAACAGCATGGTGAGCACCACCGCAAAAAAGGTGATCAGCAGCGTGTCCAATCCGAGAGACTGCACCAGATCCAGGGTAATGCGCGCGCCCAGCAGCGCCACACCCGCGCGCAGGATGGTTCTGGCGGCGAAATCGATTCCCGGCCGGCAGGATGCCTCCTGGCTCAGAAAATTCACCGCCATCCCCAACAGCAGCGCAAACAGCATCACCGGCGCGGC
>DMKG01000295.1:8838-9120 GCA_003454415.1 Alphaproteobacteria bacterium | reverse complement strand
GAGGAGTTGACGGCCCGTCTGGAAGCGGCGGGCATCGCTTCGGGGAGGCTGAACAGCGCCGCTGAACTGATGGCGCATCCGCAATTGCGCGCCATGCTTCAGCAGACGCCTTCAGGCGAAGTGGAGATCATCGCTCCCGCCATCCAGTTCGCCGGAGAGGCGGCGGCGTCCCGGCCCATCCCGGCCCTTGGTCAGCATACGGAATTGATCCGCCGGGAGTTTGCGGAGCGGGACTAGATTCTCTCCGAAAGCCGGATGGCCAGACGGCAGCCGGCCTTGATG
>DMKG01000295.1:1606-8641 GCA_003454415.1 Alphaproteobacteria bacterium | reverse complement strand
GCCTTGATGATTTCGCTGAATGGCCGGTAGGCGGGGACTTCCTCCGCCCCGTTGGCGAGCGCGGTTTGCCGGTGCGCCATTTCGTCCGCCCGGAATTCGGCAATCACGGCGGAAAGCTCCGGGTCGTCTGTTCCGAGTTCATCGAGCTGCTGCTGGTAATGTTCGCAAATCGCTTCCTCTACCGCTGCGGTGCAGGCCATTGCGGCGCGCGGTCCCAGCAGGGCGCTGGCGGCTCCCAGACCAAAGGCCGCCATATCCCAGAGCGGCGAGAGAAGCGTCGGGCGCACCTGACGCGCGGTGACCATGCGCTCGAAAGCCGCCAGATGAGCGTCTTCCCGGTCAGCCATTTCCTCGATGAGTTCGGTGGCGGATTGCGATTTTGGCTGGGGTTTGAGCACCGCAAGCTGGCCTTCATAAATGCGCTTGGCCGCAACCTCTCCCGCATGATCGACGCGCAACATGCGCGCAGAACGGGCGGGGGCGCTTTCACCTGGAAAAACCGGATCATGGGGCGGCATCTGGAGATCCCTTGTTGACGGTGGTTTGCTTCAGCCCAGCTACGGACAACGCCAGCAGGCCAAACGAAAACAGCGCATTATAACCTGCAAGCGACAGGCCAAACAGCGTCCAGGGCGCAGCATCGCAGCGCACCACAGGGGCGGCGGATAACTGAGCCATCAATTCCTCCAGGGTGGCGCTTGCGCCGCCCCAGCCTCCCGCCGCGCTGCAGCTTGCAGGCCCTGGCCACCATTGCCACTCGATCCCCGCGTGATAAACGCCCAGTGCCGTGCTGATGGCGTAAACAAGCGAGAGAAGCGCCAGAATTTCCCGCCGCCGCGCAGGCCGCAACAGGACGATGGCGCACAGAACCACCGCCACCCCGTGGGGAATGCGCTGATAATAGCATAATTGGCACGGCGCCAGCCCGCCAAGAAATTCGAATCCATACGCCCCTAGCAAAAGGGCGGCGCTCGCCCCAAGAAGAAGATATGGGAGTTTCTCCTGTGTATTCATTGTGCTCAACCGTTCAGGGCTTCCCGCAGCGCCATCTCCAGGGTATCCTTTCGCACCGGCTTTTGCAGGATTTTGTAAGTAGACGCCGCGGCCGAAGCAATGCCGGTTTCGCCGTCATAACCGGTGCACAGAAGAATTTTGACATCTGAGCTGAGAGCGCGGATTTTCTCGGCCAGGGCATGGCCATTCATTCCATTGGGCATGCTCACATCCGAATACAGCAGATCGATTCCCGGCTCGGCGGAAAAGATTTCTATCGCTGCAGGGCCGTCTTCCGCCGTCACGACCGTATATCCCAATTCCTTCAGTTGGGCGACCGTGCTTTGCCGCACGCCAGGCTCGTCCTCCACCACAAGAACCTTATGTGCGGCGGGATTGAAAAATCCCTCTGCGCCGTTTCCCCTCTCCTGGGGTTTCTGTGAGATTGTGGCCGCATCTGTCGTCTGCAGCATGCGGGGCAGGAATATGCTGACTTCAGTGCCGCGCGCCGGCAGGCTGTCAATATAAATATGGCCGGATAATTGCTGAACAAAATCGAACACCATGCTGAGGCCAAGCCCTGTGCCTTTACCAGATTCCTTGGTGGTGAAAAATGGCTCGAACACCCGGTTCAGATTTTCCTGCGCAATTCCTGCTCCCGTGTCGCTCACTCTGATGCAGAGATAATCGCCCGCGGGAATCTCCGTACCCGAAAAAACGCGTGCTTCATCCAGGCTGATATTCCTGATCTCGAAACTCAGCACCCCGCCTTCGGGCATGGCGTCCCGCGCGTTCAGGGATAGATTGATGATCGCGTTCTCAAACTGCGATACATCTCCAAGCACTTTGCATGCCGCCCTGTCCACGCGGATATCCAACTGGATTTCATCACCCAGGGTGCGGCGCAGCATGTCGCTCATATCCGCCATAATCCGGCCCGGATCTATGATCTGCGGGCTCAGCCTTTTTTTCTGCGAAAAGGTAAGCAGCCGCTGGGTCAGCGCGCTGGCGCGTTCCGACGCGCGTATCGCCGCCTGGGTGCGGCGGGTCATGACGCTTGCCTGGGGCGGCGTCTCCTTCTGCAGACTGGAAGCCAGCAGATCGAGATTCCCCAGGATGATCGCCAGAAGATTGTTGAAATCATGAGCGATGCCGCCGGTCAGCTGGCCAATCGCTTCCATTTTCTGGGATTGGCGTAACTTCTCTTCCGCCGTGAGCCTGCGGGTGATATCGAGGAACGCGACGACGCCCCCAACGATCTGTGAATCCCTGACAATGGAGCCCGCGCTGTATTCCACGGCGAATTGCGATCCGTCCTTGCGGGTGAATTTTTGGTTATCCGCATGCGCGCGGATGTTTTTGCGATTTACCTGGCAGATCGCGCAAGCTTCCACAGAAAGTCCGCCGTCGGGGGAATGGGTGAGGGTGTGCATATCGGCGCCCAGTAAATCGGCGGGTTCCTGAAATCCGAGCAGATAGGCGCAGGCGCTGTTGGCGAAAGTGCAGCGTCCCTCACGGTCGACGCCGTAAATCGCCTCCACGCTGGAATCCAGTATCAGGCGTAATTGCGCTTCACTGTTTCGCCATGCGCGTTCCGCCTGCAGCCGTTCTGAAACCTCCTTTTGAAGCGAGATGTTCTTTTCCTCCAGATCGCGGGTGGCGGCGGTGACGCGCAATTGCAGTTCCTCCTGCATTTCCCGTTGCGCCTGTTCGGCCAGCCTGCGCAGGCTTATATCGCGGAAAACGCCGTGGATACGGATAAGCTGGCCATCTTCGTGCAGGGGATTGATTTTTCCTTCAGACCAGAAGATATCGCCTCCTTTTGTTTTCAGCGCCAGTTCGACGGGGTCAAAGGCTTCTCTACGTAAAACACTGCCTATGCGGTCAAGGGACTGTCTCAGATAATCTTCATGAAGAATGCTGCGGAAAGTCAGCTTCCGCAGGTCTTCGCCGCTATATCCAAGCTTTTCGCGAAAGGCCTGATTGACGAACAGGAACGCGCCGTCCCCATCTGTGCTGACCACCAGATCGCCCACATTATCTGCGACATCGCTGTAGCGTTCTTCGCTGCGCGCCAGGGATTCCGCCGCCGCCTCGCGCTCGTTGCGTATCTGTTCCAGCAGTGCGGCGTTTTCACGCCGGTTCTGTGTAAATTCAAGAAAGCGGCGATAGATATTATGCGCTGAGTACAGCAGTGAGAATGTGTAGATGATCGCCATTGCTCCCAGGGCGGAATAGGCGGTGGTTGCCTGGAGAAAGAAATAGGCGGTTAACGGGGTCAGCGTAGCCAGAATGAAACTGGCCGCCATGGCAGGGATTGCCGCCATGACCGAGGAAGCGCCGCTCGCCATTCCGAAGAGGACAATGATGAGCGCCAGTCTGCTTTCGGGTTCCAGTTCGTGGAAATAAAGAACGGTCACGCCCCATAATGCCCCTCCCAGTCCGCCCCAGATGACGGGTTGGGGGATGAAGCTCAGCCTCCGGGGGGGCTGGCTGGATGCAGGCTGCGACAATTTCAGGCGCTGCCTTATGTCTTCGCGCCGCCATTGCAGATAGATGGCCGTAATGAAAATGCACTGCGCCATCATCCAGATGAACAATGGCAGATCGGGAAGCTCAGTCCACAGGAATATGGAGGTGAAAAGAGTGACGCCGCCGCTGACCAGAATGGTGATGGGCGTTTGCTGCGCCAGGAAAGCTACCTGATCGCGATAGAGGTCCCGGTTCGCTGGCAATTTCTTGCCTCTCTGCTCGGAGTTATTCAGAAAGCGAATCTTACTACCAGGAAGCCGCTGACCAACAGCCCCAAAAAGCCGTAGCCAAGGAGGTTCAGCCTTTTGTCGATAAACTCACGGATCGGCGCGCCATATTTCCACAACAGGGCGCTGACGGCAAAAAATCTCAGTCCACGGGTGACGATGGAAGCAAGGACGAATATCAGAAAATCGAATTTGGCGACGCCCGAGGCAATGGTGATCAGTTTGTAAGGGATGGGGGTGAGCCCCTTGATCAGGATGATCCACAGCCCGTACTCGGCGAATGTCGCCTGATAGGCTTCAAAACCCGCCTGCATGTCATAGAAATCAATGATCATTTTTCCGAAGGTGGCGAACAGGAAATAGCCGATGGCATATCCCAGTATTCCGCCCAGGACCGAAGAAATCGTGCAGGTGGCCGCAATCCACCAGGCGCGTTCCTGCCGCGCCAGCACCATCGGTATCAGCATGACGTCGGGTGGGATGGGAAAGAATGAGCTCTCTGCAAAGGAAACAGCGGCCAGTGCGGGTTCGGCGTGTCTGCCCCCAGCCTGCCTCATCGTCCAGTCATAGAGATTTCTAAACATCTGCCTGCCTTAACAGGAAAGCGTGCAGGTGTCTATTTGGGAAAATAGGACCGTGGGCGCTTCCTGCAGAAAGGATATATCGCCTCAATCCTTCACAATCCGTTGACACGGCCCGGGCAGTGGTTTGAAGCGCCCTAACTTTATCCACTTTGTAGGTTATGGAGAGAGGGAGAGAGTGTGGGTGGATTGAAAAAAGTGACCTTTTCCCTCGCGCCGCTTCTCTTGAAATTCCCCGTTTCCGGGATAGATAAATAAGACAGCGTGCGATTGCGTGAGTAGGTTGCGAATATCCTTCGGCAAAGCCAGAGAAGGTTCATGGTTTTTTGCGTGTCCTGGGTGTTCGAAAGCTTACGGCAATCTGCACGACGCGTTTTTTGGAAGCAGTTTAATACTCTTCCTGCGTTTGAGAAGAAGTCGCCAAAAGACTCAAGATTGGTTGCGGGGATAGAACTTTATAGAGCGGCGTTTGATGATCGCTCAATTTGAAGCTCGCTCAAGAGGACTGGGAGGCGCAATATGATAAAAAAACCTGAGGCACTAATAGAGCTAGAGACCGTTATTCATGACAGCGGCAATATGTTTGCCGTTCCTGACTTTGACGACGCTGACGAGCGTCAGACCAAACGCAGGCTTGCGCACACCATAAACCAGATTCTTGAAGCTGGACGTCACAGCCAGGCGTCCGCTGCGAATTTGCTTAGAGTGGATCAGGCAAAAATATCCGCCCTGCAACATTACAAACTGGAGGGCTTCACGGTTGAGCGATTGATGTCATTCCTGACTGCAATGGATCGCGATATTGAAATCTCCATTCGCAGGAAGCCGCAAACCCGTCCGATCGGAATGATCAGGGTGAGCGCCGCCTAGACGCTATTGCGGTGAGCGCCTGATATTCGATGTGATTGCGAGGCGGCTTGCGTATTGGGCAAGACCGTCAACAGCAGCAGGGGTTATGTAGCCCCGGGCGGTGGTGGATAGCGCTCTCGCAGCAAAAGCCGGTCAAAAAACCCCCGGAGACCATGAATGGCGTCAGTATAAACGCTGGCGAAGATACATGTCCTTCGTTATAAGAGCGCTTCCAATGCGGGCGTGGTGGAACTGGTAGACGCGCTGGACTCAAAATCCAGTTCTGGTGACAGAGTGTCGGTTCGATTCCGACCGCCCGCACCAGGTTTCGCCTCTGGCTGTTTGGTGCGGGAAAAGTCAGATGGCTGGTTTCGCGGCGGCTTCCTGCTGCTTCGCCTCCTCCCATAGCGCGTCGAGTTCCGCCAGGGTGCAATCGGCGGGCTTTTTCCCGGTTTTGGCGAGCCGCTGTTCGATATAGGCAAAGCGCTGCTCGAATTTCCGGTTTGCGCCGCGCAGCGCGGCTTCTGGATCCAGGCGCAGATGCCGTGCGAGATTCACCGCCGAAAACAGGATATCGCCGAGTTCCGCCTGAAGTTTTTCCTCGCTCGCCCCGGCGGCGATTTCGGCTTCGAGTTCGCCGATTTCCTCACGCAGCTTGCCGATCACCGGGGCGGTCTGCCGCCAGTCAAAACCGGCTTTCGACGCGCGTCCCTGTAATTTATGCGCCCGGGTGAGGGCCGGCAGATTAAGCGGCACGCCATCCAGCAGCCCCTTTCGGGTGTCGCCGCCGGGCCTGGCGGCGCGCTCCTGCGCCTTGTATTCCTCCCAGGCCAGGGTCTGCGCCGCCGCGTCGGCGATCTGCGCGTCCCCGAAGACATGGGGATGGCGGCGGATCATCTTCGAACAGATGGCATCCACCACTTCGGCGAAAGTGAACGCGCCGATCTCCGCCGCCAGTTGCGTATGATAGACGGTCTGAAACAGCAGATCTCCGAGCTCGTCCTTCAGGCCGTCCATGTCCTGCCGGGCGATGGCGTCGGCTACTTCATAGGCTTCTTCGATAGTGTAGGGCGCAATGCTGCCGAAATCCTGTTCGCGGTCCCAGGGGCAGCCGTCAGGGGCCCGCAGCCGCGCCATGATGGCGAGAAGGGCGCTGATGTCCTGCCGCCCGCTCATGGTTCAGCCCAAAGGTTCGCGCCACTCGCTCACGACTTCGCCAAGCGTGGGGCGGGGGCGGTCATCGGGCTTTTCCACCGGGGTGCCGATATAGACAAAGCCCGCGATTTTTTCATTCGCCGCAAGGCCCAGCGCCGCCCGAACCCTGGGATGATAGGCGTACCATTCGGTGATCCAGTTCGCGCCAAAACCCATGGCGTGGGCGGAATATAACAGGTTCAGACATACGGCCCCGGACGAAAGGGTCTGCTCCCATTCGGGGATATGATGCGGCGTGGTGAGGCGGGACACAACGGCGATGACGAGAGGCGCGCGGGTAAAGCGTCCGGCCTCCAGATCGAGTTTGGCTTCCGAGGCGCCGGCTTCCTGGTCCGGATAGGCGGCGCGCAGCACTTGGCCCAGCCTCGCGCGCGCCGCGCCGCGAATGACGATGAAACGCCACGGATGAATCTTGCCATGATCGGGTACGCGGCTCGCGCCGCGAAGAATGTTTTCCAGCGCGGCGTCATCCGGTCCCGGTTCGGAAAGCAGGCGCACCGATACCGAGCGGCGGGTCAAAATCTGTTCCATCAGCTGCTGTGTCATGGGCTGGATGTCCTGTCTGCATGCTGTTGCGTGACCGCATTGGCGCGCCTCCGCGCCGCTTCATATAATATGATAGCGGCGGCGTTGGAAAG
>DMKG01000295.1:0-1434 GCA_003454415.1 Alphaproteobacteria bacterium | reverse complement strand
TCATATAATATGATAGCAGCGGCGTTGGAAACATTAAGGCTGGCGAGCTTGCTCCGGGTGGGAAGCCGGGCCAGAAAATCGCATTTTCGTGTGGTGAGCTGGCGCAGACCGCCGCCTTCCGCCCCCAGCACGATGGCGATATTCCCGCTGAGGTCGATTTCGCTGACTGGCTGCGGGGCTTCGGAATCCAGTCCGACCAGCCAGAATCCCATGGCGGCGAGCTGTTCCAGGGTCCGGGCCAGATTGCTGACGCGCAAGATTGGGGTCAGTTCCAGCGCGCCGGAAGCGGCCTTGGCCAGCACACCGGTGGAAGGGGGCGCATGATGACCGGTAAAGATCAGGGCCGATGCCCCGAACGCCGCACAACTGCGCAGGATCGCCCCGGCATTATGGGGGTCCGTCACCTGATCCAGCACCACCACCATCCGGGGTTCGGCGCCGTCGCGGGGGGCGCATACCTGTTCAAGGGGGAGTTCGGGGAGAGGCTGCGTCAGCAGGGCCAGCCCCTGATGCACCGCCCCTGCGGGCAATATGCTGTTGATGCGGGCTGTGTCCACAATCTCCAGTTGCGCCTTATGGCCAGGGAACTGTTCAGTAAGGGATTTGACATTTCCTTCCGTGGCCAGCAGACGGTATTTTTGTCGCACCGGATTGCGCAGGGCGGCTGTGACCGCATGCCATCCATAAAGCCAGAAGCGGTCTTTTCCGGACTGCGGCGTTTCGCGGGCCGGGATGCCGGCGGCCTCGTCTGCGGTTTCCGCCATAACCTGGCCGTGGCGTGATCTGGCGAAAGAGCCGGATTTCGGGCGGCCGGTTGATTTCGCGGACAGTTTTGAAGGATATCGTTTGCCGGGATGGTCGCGCCGCTTGCCTTGGGTCATGGAAATGCTTATAGTGGCTCCCCTCAGATGACGCAATATCCGTATCGTGGGGGCTACCCGGTTCCGCGATACAATTGTATTGCGCTTATGATTGACGTGATTTCAATTGGCGTGATTTCAATTGACAGCGGAAGGCTGAAGCTCATATTTCGGGTCTCCAGAGTCTCCAATCATCTGCTCATGCCGGTGCGTGTCTTTCCGGCAGGACGTGGATTTTGTCTGGCTCTGGGGCCTGGTTTTCACAGGAGGGGTGCCCGAGTGGCTAAAGGGGACGGACTGTAAATCCGTTGGCATAGCCTACGTTGGTTCGAATCCAACCCCCTCCACCACTGAAGGTCTGAGGTAGAACAGGAAATGATGATCTCGCGGGCGTAGCTCAATGGTAGAGCCACAGCCTTCCAAGCTGAAGACGAGGGTTCGATTCCCTTCGCCCGCTCCAGATATTAACCCGGCTGACGGCCGGGATGAGAATTAAAGGGTATTTACTGTCGGCTGGCGGTGGCCAGCTTCCTGAGAAGCACAAGGATTAAGCATTTCCATGGGTAAAGAGAAG
>DMKG01000260.1:6077-6393 GCA_003454415.1 Alphaproteobacteria bacterium | reverse complement strand
CCGGGCCATAAACGCCGCCAAGGATCAGTTGGCGCTCTACCGCAACGCCGCCAGCCGCGGGACGCGCGAAACTGATTCGTCAGCGGAAAAGCGTCTGGCGCACTATCTTTTGCCTGGCGCAAGCAGTTCGGCGGCCGCGGCCTATCTGCAGGAAAGGGCCGGCGCCGTGGCCCATAGTTCAGGGGCGGTTTTACTGAGTTTTGAATTGCTGCCCCCGCCGCCTGCAAGCGATGTCCGGCTGGAAACCGTTACCGGGCGCATCCGCATGACCGGAAATACCCAGTCCCTGCGCGCCTGGCTTCATGCCCTGGAAAGC
>DMKG01000260.1:0-5803 GCA_003454415.1 Alphaproteobacteria bacterium | reverse complement strand
CCGCTTGGCTTCATGCCCTGGAAAGCCAGCGCCCCCTTCTGCAACTGAACAATGTCTTCGTACGGGCGCGCAGCCCTTCGGATAGTGTTCCGGGGGGACATCTGGACGTGCAGATCGACCTGTCGGGCTTTCGTCAGCCGGGAAATGGTTCCACGCCGTGAATCTCCGGGCCCTTCTTTTCACCCTCATGGCGCTGCTTGCCGGTGCGGCGATCGCTCCTTGGCTATATGGGACTGCGGGCGCGGACCCGCAAACACCTCCAGACCACCGAGCGGCGCCAGCGCCCCTCGACTTCAACGATCCCGGGCCGCTCGAATCCTATGTGGCGATTCTGGAAAGGCCGGTTTTTCTGGCTTCGCGCAGGCCGGCGGCCCCACACAAAAACCCCCGCGGGCAGCCGGGCGAAGTGTTACTATTGGACCGCTATCCGGTGGTGGGGGTAGTCGTTGCGGGCGACACGCGCATGGTCTTGATCCGCCAGGAGCCTGACGGGAGCATACGCCGTATTGCTCTGGGCGCTGTGCTGGACGGCTGGACGCTGAGCGGAGTCACGCGGGAGCGGCTGGTGCTGGAAATGGCTGGCAACCGCAAGGAAGTTTTATTGAAAAAAAGTGGCGGGGAAGCGCCTTGATGGGGGTTATGAAAAGTTTCTGCATCCGGTGGCGCGCCGTATTTCTGTTTGCCGCCGTGCTGGCGCTGACCGGCGCCTGTGCAGAGCAGGTAAGGAATACCCCGCCTGCGGCGAAAATCTCCACGGTGGGGAACGCCCCGCCAGCGGAGAGCGCGCCCCCGCAGACCTTTCCAGCAGACAAAGCGCCGGCGTCCATAGATGAATATTATCCGGCGAAACCTGTTTCTGCCCCGGCCCCCGCGTCTGCCCGGGCGCTGGGAACCGGCGATATCAGTCTAAATTTTCAGAACGCAGGCATCACAGAGATCGCCGGGGTAATACTGGGCGATTTACTGAAAGCGCCTTACGCCATAGATCCGGGCCTGCAGGGAAGCGCCACGCTCAACACCAGTACGCCGATCAACCGGGAAAGCCTGATACCGGTTCTGGAAGCCCTGCTTTCCAGCATGAACGCCGTACTGATCCAACAGAACGGGGTCTACCGCATCAAGCCCGCCACAGGCGCAAAGATATCCAGCATGCAGGCGGGATTGCTGCTGCCGTCGGACCCAGGCGCTGGGTTTGAGGTATTCCCACTCTCGCATATCGGAGCGGTGGAAATGGCCAAGATCATCGCGCCGCTGTTGCCGGAAGACCGGCCCGTCACGGTTGACGCCACGCGCAATCTTCTCATTGTGGGAGGGACGGGGCCTGAGCGTCAATCGGTCCGCGACGCCATCGGGCTTTTCGACGTGAACGCCATGGCCGGGCAATCCGCGCTGCTGATCGGCCTCAACCATGCCGAGGTAAAAACCATCCTGTCCGAACTGGAGAACATCTTTGGCGATTCCGGCAAGGGGCCGCTGGCCGGCTTGGTGCGCTTTGTCCCCATCGAGCGTCTGAACGCCGTGCTGGTGCTGTCGGCGCAGACCGCTTATCTGCAGCAGGCCCGCGAATGGATCCGCAGGCTCGACCGTTCCCGCGGCGCAGGGGAGCGGGCGGTTTTTGTCTATTTCATGCAGCATGGTTCCGCCACGGACATGGTGCAGACCCTTCAAAGCATTTTCAGCGCCCCTTCTCCGGCGCCTAACGGCGCCACGGAATTTGCTCCCCCGGGGATAGGCGAAAGCGGCGCGGCGCTATCCGTCCCTTCCGATGAGCCTGTGATCGGCGCGCCCACGCCAAGAGTGACGGCGGATAAATCCAAAAACGCGCTGCTGATCCAGGGCACGCAGAGGCAGTATCAGCAGATCCGGGACGTGCTGAGCCGTCTGGACATCGCGCCGCTGCAGGTGATGATAGAAGCGCAGATCATTGAAGTAAGCCTGGGAGATACGCTGCGTTACGGGGTGCAGTATTTTCTGGATACGGGGGGCCTCAAACTGGATGACGATAGCGTCACGCAACTGACATCGGGAACGTCTCCGGAAGGGATTGCCCCCAACCTGGCCACTCCTCCTGGCGGGGGTTTCGCCTTCACGCTGACCGGCCGGGCGGGTCAGAACCGCGTCGTGCTGGACGCGCTTTCCGATCTGACCAACGTCAACATGATTTCCGCCCCGACCATGTTTGTGCTGGATAATCAGGTGGCGCGTCTGCGCGTGGGGGACGAAGTCCCCATTGTCACACAGACTTCCGACGGGCTGACGCAGGATTCGCGCGTTCTCAATACGGTCCAGTACCGCAGCACCGGCGTGCTGCTGGAGGTGACGCCCCAGGTCAATTCAGGCGGCATGGTGACCCTGCAGATCGTGCAGGAGGTCAGTGCGGCGGTAAACACCCAGAACTCCGGCAGTTCGACCATAAATTCGCCGACGATCCAGCAGCGCAGCTTCCTGAGCACGGTAGGCGTCCGGGACGGAGAGACGATCCTGCTTGGGGGCCTGATCCGGGAGACCGCCACCAAGGGGCGCTCCGGCATCCCGCTGCTGCATCAGGTGCCCGTGGTGGGCAACCTGTTCGGGCGCACCAGCAATTCCGCGCAACGTACGGAACTGCTGGTGATGATCACCCCACGCGTCGTGCGTGACACACAGCAAAGCCGCGATACGACCGCCGAGGTAAGGGAAAAATATCAGGCTATCCTGCAATTGCAGGAAAAAGGGGTGAGCCGCCCGCGCCGGATGTTTGGTGAATAGGGCTTGCGTCCTTTCACCTCAGGGAGGTTACTCGAACTCCAGAATCACCTGATCGACCGCCAGGCTGTCGCCAGCCTTGGCCCTGATGGCTGCGACAACGCCGTCACTTTCGGCCCGCAGAATATTCTGCATTTTCATCGCTTCGACGACCGCAAGATTTTCTCCCGCCATCACCGTCTGTCCCACCTCGACCGCTATCGAAACCAACAGTCCCGGCATCGGACAGAGCAGAAACTTGGAGAGATCAGGCGGAATTTTTTCCGGCATCAGGGCGAATAGCTCCGCCGCGCGGTGGCTGCGCATGATGGCCTTAAGGGTCGCGCCATGATGGGTCAGCAGACAATAACCCGCCTGCCGGTCAACCTGTACGGTCAGCCGGCGGCCTTCTACACTGGCGCGCATGACCGGCTGCATGGGTGTCCAGCTGGTGATGACCCGAACAGGTTTTTTCTTACCCGCAAAAGTGACGAGACAGCCGCCTTCCGCCAGTTCCGCGCTGACCGGGTAATTCTCCCCATCCAGGGTTACGGTCCAGTCATGGGTCTGGGGCTTCTGGTAACTTTCCTTGATCTGTCCCGAAATCGCCCGGGCGCGCTGGAATTGCTGCAGATAGATGAAGGCGGTAAGCGCGGCGAGATCACGCCTGGTTTCCGGCAGCACATCCGCGCCATGGAAACCCTCCGGCCATTCCTCCGCAATAAAGCCGGTCGTCAGCCGACCCTCGACGAAACGCGGATGGCGAATAAGGGCGGCCAGGAACGGGACATTGTGCTGAATGCCACGAATGTGAAAGGCGTCCAGCGCATCGCTCATGGCGGTGATCGCCTGATCGCGGGTTGGGCCATGGGTGCACAATTTTGCGATCATGGGATCGTAGAACATGGATATTTCAGCGCCTTCAAAGACGCCTGTATCATTGCGCAGCGTCACTCCGCCCTGAGAACTCTCCTGCGGCGGCTGGTAGCGCGTGAGACGCCCGATGGAGGGAAGAAAATTACGAAAAGGATCTTCCGCATAGACCCGGCTTTCGATCGCCCACCCATTCAGCTTCACATCCGGTTGCGTGATTTTCAGGGTTTCCCCTGCGGCAATGCGGATCATCTGCTCCACAAGATCGATGCCCGTGATCAGTTCGGTCACCGGATGCTCCACCTGCAGGCGGGTATTCATTTCCAGAAAATAAAAATTCCGGTTTCCATCGACAATGAACTCCACCGTGCCGGCGGATTCATAACTCACCGCTTTGCACAACGCTACCGCCTGCTCCCCCATGGCCCGGCGCGTCTCCTCATCCAGAAAAGGACTGGGGGCCTCTTCGATCACTTTCTGATGGCGGCGCTGGATGGAGCATTCCCGCTCCCCCAGGTAAAGGGTGTTGCCCTGCCTGTCCGCCAGAACCTGAATTTCGATATGGCGGGGATCGGTAACGAATTTTTCGATAAACACCCGGTCATCCCCGAAACTGGAAGCGGCTTCCGCAGCAGCTGCCGGAAATCCTTCGCGCACCTGAGTTTCATTCCAGGCAATGCGCATGCCCTTTCCGCCGCCCCCGGCCGAAGCCTTCAGCATCACTGGATAGCCAATTTCCGAAGCGATCCTGACCGCCTCATCCGTATCCTTTATGACGCCAAGAAAACCCGGAACCGTATTCACTTTCGCCGCGGCGGCCAGTTTCTTGGATTCGATCTTGTCCCCCATCGCCCGGATGGCGTGCGTATTGGGGCCAATGAACACGATGCCTTCTTTTTGCAGGCGCTCTGCGAAACCCGCATTTTCCGACAGAAAACCATAGCCTGGATGGATCGCTTCAGCGCCGGTCTGTTTGGCGGCGGCAATGATCCGGTCCGCCACCAGATAGGATTCCGCGGCGGGAGGCGGGCCTATATGCACCGCCTCATCCGCCATCTTCACATGCAATGCGCCTTCATCAGCGCTGGAATAGACCGCAACGGTCTTGATGCCCATGTTACGTGCGGTTTTGATCACCCGGCAGGCGATTTCGCCGCGATTGGCGATCAGGATTTTCGAGAACATATTTTTCAGCCTACAGAGGAATATTTGCGTGTTTTTTCCAGGGGTTTTCCAGCTTTTTATTGCGCAAACGCTGCAAGCCCAGACTTATCCGCCGCCGGGTCGAGTGCGGCATGATGATTTCGTCAATATACCCCCTGTTCGCCGCGACAAAAGGATTGAGAAACTGCGTCTCATATTCCTGGCTTCGCGCTGCAATCTTGTCCGGGTCGCCGCTTTCCTCCCGGAAGATGATTTCCACGGCGCCCTTCGCGCCCATCACTGCAATGCCCGCCGTTGGCCAGGCGAAATTGAGATCTCCGCGCAGATGTTTTGAGGCCATCACCACATAAGCGCCGCCCATCGCCTTGCGGGTGATGACTGTGATTTTCGGCGCCGTCGCCTCGCAATAGGCGAACAGCAGTTTCGCGCCATGCTTGATGAGCCCGCCATATTCCTGCGCCGTACCCGGAAGAAAGCCGGGGACGTCGACGAAAGTGATGATGGGAATATTGAAGCAGTCGCAAAACCGCACGAAACGCGCCGCCTTTCGGCTGGCGTCGGAATCAAGACACCCCGCCAGCACCATCGGCTGATTGCCCACGATGCCGACCGGCTGACCGTCGATGCGGGCGAAGCCGGTAATGATGTTCTTGGCGAAATGTTCCTGAATTTCGAAGAAATCGCCCTCGTCCACGATCTTGAGGATAAGCTCCTTCATGTCATAGGGCTGGTTGGGATTTTGCGGCACCAGGGTGTCCAGCGACATTTCCAGCCGGCCGGGCGCATCCCAGCCTGGCCGGCGCGGCGCTTCTTCCCGGTTGTTCGCGGGCAGAAAACTGACCAGACGGCGGATCTGCTCAAGGGTCTCGACGTCATTGTCATAGGCGCCGTCGGCGATCGACGATTTGGTGGTGTGAATACTGGCGCCGCCAAGCTGTTCCGCGCTGACCTCTTCCTGGGTGACGGTCTTCACCACATCGGGTCCCGTTACGAACATATAGGAGGTGTCCCGCACCATAAAGATGAAGTCCGTCATGGCCGG
>DMKG01000276.1:3540-3740 GCA_003454415.1 Alphaproteobacteria bacterium | reverse complement strand
CCGCGCTTCAAGACCCCCAAAGTTTTATAGAAGTTGCGCGTGGGCTCATCCGCGCGGTCGCGCGGCGGGGTCGAGGACAATTTGCCGAAATGCATCTGCGTCGCCATGTCGGAGGCCAGCGCGAAAATTCCGGTGCGCAGCAGCGAGGTTTCCACCAGCATGCCCTTGCCGGTGCGGGTGCGGGCGAAAAGCGCCGCCAC
>DMKG01000276.1:2796-3232 GCA_003454415.1 Alphaproteobacteria bacterium | reverse complement strand
ACGGCGGCGCGAATGGGAATGGGATCGGCCCCCTTGGGGGCGATCATGCGCGCAATGCCGGAGCGCGCCCAGAACGCGACAATGTCGAAACCGGGACGGTTGGTTTCCTCCCCCTGCAGGCCATAGCCGGTCACGCTGGTGTAGATCAGCCGGGGATTGGCCGCCGAAATGGTTTCATAATCAAGACCCGCGCGTTTCAGGGCGGCGGGGCGCACATTGGTGATGAACACATCGGCCTGGCCGATCAGCTCGCGCATGATCTTCGCCCCCGCCGGGGTGCGGATATTGAGCGCCACCCCCCGTTTACCGCGATTGTCGAACGCGAACATGGGGTTTCCCACCAGTTTGTTGCGCGAAATTCCCTGAAACGCCTTGCGCACAGGATCGCCGCCAAGCTCTTCGATCTTGACGACCTCCGCGCCCCAGTCCGACAGCA
>DMKG01000276.1:2277-2540 GCA_003454415.1 Alphaproteobacteria bacterium | reverse complement strand
CTCCGCGCCCCAGTCCGACAGCACCATGGCGGCCGAGGGCGCCGCCATATAAGTCGCCAGTTCAACTACTTTCACACCTTCCAGCATGCGCCACTCCCTTGTTTTGTTCTTATCATCCGTACGCGTTCATAAATTTCAAACAGGGCGAAGCCTGAAACCATGGCGAGGGCGAAAATAACCGCCTCGGAATGCCCCAGCCCCAGCACTGCAATCGCCGGGCCGGGGCACAGCCCGGCGATTCCCCAGCCGATGCCGAACAGCGC
>DMKG01000276.1:0-2060 GCA_003454415.1 Alphaproteobacteria bacterium | reverse complement strand
CCCCAGCCGATGCCGAACAGCGCCGCGCCGGTGACGAGACGGGGATCGATATCCTTGCGGGTTGGAAGCTGAAAGATCTCCGCGAACAGGGGTTGCCGCCGCCGCCACACCAGCCGGTAACCGATGGCGGCCACCGCCAGTCCGCCGCCCATCACAAAGGCGAGACTGGGGTCCCAGTCGCCCGCCAGATCGAGAAACCCCAGAACCTTGGCCGGGTTCACCATCTGCGCGAGGGTCAGACCGATGCCGAAAACGATCCCCACGGCGAAGGCGGAGATGCTCTGGTTCATTTCATCCCCCCATCATATGACGGATAATGAAAACACTGGTGAACCCGGTGAACATGAAAACGCCTGTTGCGGTCACCGAGCGCAACGAGAGACGCGAGATTCCGCATACTCCATGGCCGCTGGTGCAGCCGCCTCCAAGCCGCGTGCCAAACCCCACCAGAAGCCCCGCCACGATCAGCCCCAAAGGCTGCGCCACGGGAAATTGAACTTCAGGCAGTGCGCCCCCCAGCGCCTGATAGGCGAACGGGCCTGCAACCAGCCCCAGTACAAAGGCCAGCCGCCAGAGCCAGTCGCCCCCCACCGGCCGGAGCAACCCGCCAGCAATCCCGCTGACGCCAGCGATGCGGCCGAGAAACAGCATCAGCAGCACCGCCGCCAGACCAATCAGGCCGCCGCCCGCGAGGGCGCTGAAAGGCGTGAAGTTCTCCATCGGGTTAAGGCGTCACCCCCGCCAGTTTCGCCATCGAGTCCAGCCGGGTCTTGAAATCGTCCAGCGTGCGCCCGCCGACCATATGGACCACCTGCTCCACTCCCACATCCTCGTAACGCCTGAAACGATCGGCGTCCCGGGCGGGCGCGTTCGGCATGACATAGATCTTCACATCCTTGCGGCTGCGCCCGGCATTGGCGAGCAGCTCATCCAGGCGCTTCAGCTTGGCCGGCATGTCCTCAGGCATAAGGCCAGCCCCCAGCCAGCCCTGGCCGATATCGGCGACGCGCTTCAGGGCGGGCTCGCTTTCCCCGCCAAAGAAGATCGGCGGATGCGGCTTCTGCACGGGCTTCGGGTTTTGCAGGCTGGGCGGCAGATTGTACATCTTGCCCCTGTACTGGGAGACCTCGTCACACCACAGGGTCTGCATGACCTTCAGGCATTCGCGGGTGCGTGTGCCGCGGTCTTCGAAGGGAATGCCCAGCGCGTCGAATTCCTCTTTCAGCCAGCCGACGCCCACCCCCAGATTGAGCCGCCCGCCCGACAGATAATCCACGTCCGAAACCGCCTTCGCCGTATAGATCGGATGCCGTTGCGGAACCAGACAGATGGCGGTGCCCAGCCGGATGCGTCTGGTGTGCGCCGCCAGATAGGTCAGGGCGATGAAGGGATCGACCATCCCATGGCCAAACCCCGTAATGCGGCCATCCGCCGAATAGGGATAACGCGAGGCGTATTCATTGAAAAACAGCACATGTTCCGGCACCCAGAGGGCGGCAAAGCCGCGTTCCTCGGCCGCCTGACCCATGGCGATGCTCTGTTCCGGCGGCGTTGCGCCGTTGAAAGCCACGAAAATCCCCACCTCGACCATATCCGCCTCCCGTTTCGTATTGTCTGGATCAAGTCTACGGCGCTGGGCTATGCTGATGCAATATCAAGCAGCCGAGCAGGGAGGCGAAAATGCAGTACGGCGTTACCATGTTTCCAACGGATTATTCCATCACCCCGGCCGATCTGGCGATCGCCATTGAGGCGCGCGGATTCGAGTCGTTCTGGGTTCCGGAACATTCGCATATCCCCGTATCGCGCAAATCTCCCTGGCCCGGCGGGGCGGAACTGCCCAAGGCCTATTACGACGTGATGGACCCGTTCATCGCCCTGGCGACGGCGGCGGCCGTCACCAAAAAGATCAGGCTGGCGACCGGCATCTGCCTGGTGGTGCAGCGCGATCCGATCCAGACCGCCAAGGAGATCTGTTCCCTGGACACGCTTTCCGGCGGCCGTTTCCTGTTCGGCGTCGGCGCGGGCTGGAATGCAGAGGAAATGGCCGATCACGGCAC
>DMKG01000252.1:867-6040 GCA_003454415.1 Alphaproteobacteria bacterium | reverse complement strand
CGGCCGCACATGCCGTAATTCCCCGCGCCATAGGAACCACCGGTCACGATGGTGAATTTCGGCACGGCGGCTGTGGCCACCGCCGTCACCAGTTTTGCGCCATCCTTGGCGATGCCTCCCGCCTCATATTTACGGCCGACCATGAAGCCGGAAATATTCTGCAGGAACACCAGAGGGATATGCCGCTGGGCGCAGAGTTCGATGAAATGCGCGCCCTTGAGGGCGGATTCTGAAAACAGGATTCCGTTATTGGCCAGAATGCCCACCGGATAACCATGGATATGGGCGAACCCGGTAACCAGGGTCGCGCCATAAAGTTTCTTGAATTCATCAAATTCGCTGGCGTCCACCAGACGGGCGATCACTTCACGTGCGTCATACTGGCTTTGCAGGCTGACCGGCACGACGCCATCCAGTTCCGAGGGATCATAGGCGGGATCGCGCGGCGGCGACACGGCCAGATGACTTTGCTTGCGCCGGTTGAGACTGGCGACAATGCGCCGCGCCAGAGACAGCGCGTGAGCGTCATTCATGGCGTAGTGATCGGTGACGCCGCTGACGCGGGAATGCACATCCGCCCCGCCAAGTTCTTCCGCCGACACGATTTCCCCGGTCGCCGCCTTCACCAGCGGCGGGCCGCCCAGAAAGATCGTGCCCTGATTGCGCACGATGATCGATTCGTCGCTCATGGCGGGCACATAGGCGCCGCCAGCGGTGCACGATCCCATCACCACGGCGATCTGCGGAATGCCCATCGCCGACATATTCGCCTGATTATAGAAGATCTGCCCGAAATGATTGCGGTCGGGAAAAATCTCCGCCTGATTGGGCAGATTGGCGCCGCCCGAATCCACCAGATAGATGCAGGGCAGATGATTATCCATCGCCACTTCCTGGGCGCGCAGATGTTTCTTTACCGTGACGGGATAATAGGTTCCCCCCTTGATGGTCGCGTCATTGCAGACGATGACGCATTCCTGGCCTGATACGCGGCCAATGCCGGTCAGAATGCCGGCGCCGTGAATATCCTCTTCATACATGCCATGGGCGGCAAGCTGACTGAGTTCGAGAAAGGGCGCGCCCGGATCGACAAGATTTTCGATCCTGTCGCGCGGCAGCAATTTTCCCCGCGCCACATGACGTTCGCGCGATTTGGCGTTGCCGCCGAGAGCGGCCAGGGCCACCCTGGCGCGCAGATCCGCCACCAGTTCCTGCATCTGTGCGGCGTTCTTCCGGAAGGCTTCGCCGCGGGTGTTGATCCCGCTTGTAAGCAGCCCCATCGATCAGTTCAGACGCTCGATGGCTACCGCCGTGGCCTCACCGCCGCCGATGCACAGGGCCGCCACCCCCCGCTTGCCGCCATATTGCTGCAAGGCGGACAAGAGGGTGATGATGATCCGCGATCCGCTGGAGCCGACCGGATGCCCGAGCGCGCAGGCGCCGCCATGCACGTTGAGCTTGTCATGGGGGATGTCCAGCTCCCGCATCGCCGCCAAGGGGACGACGGCGAAAGCCTCGTTGATCTCGAACAGATCCACATCGCCGATGGTCCAGCCTGTGCGCGCCATCAGCTCCTTTATGGCGCCAATGGGGGCCGTGGTGAACCATTCCGGCGCGCGCGCATGGCTGGCATGGGCGACGATCTGCGCCAGGGGTTTCAACCCGCGCGCTTCCGCTGCAGATTTGCGCATCAGCACAAGGGCCGACGCCCCATCGGAAATGGAGCTGGAATTGGCTGCTGTCACGGTGCCGCCCGCCGCAAAGGCCGGCTTCAGGCTGGGAATCTTCTCTATATTCGCCTTGCCCGGCTGTTCATCGGTGTCGATCACCCGCGCGCCGCCGCGCCCCTTCACCGTAACCGGCACGATTTCAGCCTTGAAATTACCTTTGGCGATCGCCTGGTTGGCGCGCTTCAGACTTTCGATAGCGTAGGCGTCCTGCACTTCCCGCGTGATCTGCAGTTCGCGCGCCGTGTCTTCGGCGAAAGAGCCCATCAGCCGCCCGTCATAGGCGTTCTCAAGCCCGTCATAATACATCGAATCCTTCAATTCGCCGTGCCCCATGCGCAGACCGGCGCGGACTTTGGGCAGGATATAAGGGGCGTTGGTCATGCTTTCCATGCCGCCGGCAACCGCCACCCCATTCTCTCCGAGCCCGCCTGAAACCAGGCCGTCATAGGCCTGCATCACCGTCTTCATGCCCGATCCGCACATCTTGTTGACAGTCGTGCAGGGAGTGGAATCGGGTATGCCCGCCCCCAGCGAAGCCTGGCGCGCCGGAGCCTGTTTTAGTCCATGCGGCAGCACGCAGCCCATCAGCACTTCATTGACGTCAGAGGGATTCACCCCTGCCCGTTCCAGAGCCGCCTTGATCGCCGCGCTTCCCAGTTCGGGGGCTGTGGCGTCGGTCAGATCGCCCTGAAATCCCCCCATCGGGGTGCGGGCCATACCAACAATGACGATAGGATCGGTGGCGCTGGTGCTGGACATGGAATCCTCCTTGGCTTGGTATTCTGTATCCTGTCATCATAGCGCAGACTGGCGGCTTGTGCGAGCCGGGTTTATCAAGTTATTGAGGCGCGTGAAACCCCACCTCTAGTGCGGCGGATATGAAGGTGTGGCTGTTAAATGCCGTGGATATTTTCAGAAACTTCACATCCAGAACCCCACTAGGATCATAAATTTGCTAGTGACCCCTTATGAATCAGAAGTTTGTTCAGCGCTTGCGGATAAATGTAACGAACGACAGATCCGGGTCGCTAGCCGGATCACCTGAATGACGCCGCCACGCCACGCCTTCAGCGACTGGGTTATGCTGTCCGTCCTGGTGGCTTGCTGGGGCTCGGCCTTCGCCATGATCGAAGTGGGTCTGCAAGCCCTTTCCCCCCTGATCCTTGTCACTGGCCGGCTGGCTATTTCCGCCGTGCTGCTCCTCGGAGTCTGTTACGCGCAGGGAAACTCCCTCAAACTTCCCTGGCGGCAATGGGGTTTTTTCTTCGTTCTGGCCGCCGTCGGAATATGCATGCCCTTTTCGCTGATCAGCTGGGGCCAGTTGGGCGTCAACAGTGGATTGGCGGGGATTCTGATGGCGATCACCCCCCTGATGACCCTGTTGCTGTCGCATTTCGTCAATAAAAATGAACACATTACGCGCCTGGATCTGCTTGGCTTCCTGATAGGATTTGCGGGTATTGTCGTGCTTGTGGGCCCTGACGCCCTTGGAGACCTCGGCGGCGCCGGGCTCATCTTCCAGCTCGCCGTGATCGGGGGCGCCGTATGTTACGCCGTCAATGGGGTGATCACGCCGTTCAATCAGGTAAAAAACACCCTTGTCACCGCGACTGGCACCATGCTGGCGGCGACCCTGATCATGCTGCTGCTGGTGTTGCTGCAGACCCCCTCCGGAGAGATCAGACTGGATTTCGAAGCCGCCGCCGCTGTCCTGTTTCTCGCGCTATTTTCCACCGCCATCCCCCATCTGGTTTTTTATCGGCTGATCGACAGCGCGGGACCGGCGTTTTACTCCCTGTCCGGCTATCTGATTCCCGTGTGGGCTGTCGTGGCGGGCGTCGTGTTCCTGCAGGAGCGCCCGGACTGGAACGCCTACGGTGCGCTGGCCCTGATTCTGTCCGGAATCGCCATCAGCCAGATCGGGCGGAGAGAGCCGGATTAGACCCTTCCCGAGATACGCCGGAAGGAAACCGGTTTGGGAAAACCCTTCAGCGGCATGGTTTCCCCCGTCCAGGAAAGTTTCTCGAGCATCGGCGCGACGAGGGGATCATTGGCGATCTCCTCCGACAGGACGATATCGCCTTCGCGGCTCTGTCCCTGAAGGCGCGCGGCGAGATTGACGGTCGAGCCAAAATAATCCAGCCGGTCATTGAGGTTCACGACGATGCAGCGGCCGCAATGCAGACCCATATTGATGGAGATCTCCATATCCCCATGGGCGCGATTGAACTCAGCAATTTTCTCCTGCACGCTCAGCGCCGCGCGAAGCGCCTGATACGGGCTGACAAACACCGCCATGACGGCGTCCCCTATGGTCTTGACCAGCGCGCCGTCATGAGTGCGGACAATTTCAATCAGGAAATCAAAATGCTCCCTCACTCTCTGATAGGCGGGGCCATCTCCGATCTCCCGGTACAGGGCGGTTGAACCCTGCAGGTCGGTGAACAGAATGGCGATGCTGTCAATGGCCAGTTCTTCCCCGCCATGAAGCACCTCTTCCGGAAACAGGTGCCGGAAACTTTGCAGCGACGTCACCTGATGCGCGGTCAGGGCCGCATCCGTCCATGCACGGCTTTCGATTACGAGAGTGAGGGGGGATTCCGTCGCATTCACAAGACGGATTTCTCCTTTCGGCAATTCGCCCCCGGCAACGACGCCATCTCCCGTCACCGACACTTCCGGCCAGCGCTCCCCCGCGACTGTGATGTCCAACTCGGCCCCGCGCGCATAGGTGCGCACCCGGTAATCGCCGGGCGGAAGGCCCGCCGCGATCAGCCTGTCTTCGCCTGGAAAGAGGCTTTGCTGGATCAGGACATGGGGCGTCGTCTGGGGACCGCTCAGGCAATATTCTCCCGTCCCGCATTCCCGCACCATGGAGGAAGGGTGAAAAACCAGTTCCACATTCCGGTTGAAATCCGCTCCAAACTCAATATTGCAGGAGGGGCAATGAGCCTTCTGCCGCAACAGATCAAGACGTTCTGCGGAAATTTTCGCCCCGCGACAGCGCGGGCAAAGCAGATCCCAGGTGAGCCGCAACATGCCGCTTCGCACCGCAGCCAGACAGAGTTCGATTACATGGCGCGGCGGCGCGTCCCAGGCCCGCGCCAGCGCTTTGGGACGGATGCGGCAGACATCCGCATCCGGCGCCTGCAACACCATTTCCAGAAGGCGCCTGGACAGACCATGGTCATAAGGGCCCGAATGCAGATAGTCCGCAATATCCATCGCCCGCTTTTCCGCGCCGGGTTTAAGCAAGGGAGAACCCAGCTCAAACGCCGATGGCTGTAACTGGCGGAGAAATCCATCCGCGCCCTGAACGGCCTTGGCAAAGGTTCTGCCCGCGCCATTCAGCAGACGCCGCGCCACATAAGGACCAATCAGCCTGTGACGGGATTCGATCTCCAGATGATAGGCGGCCGTCGTCCCTTCCCCCTCCGGCGCAA
>DMKG01000252.1:0-677 GCA_003454415.1 Alphaproteobacteria bacterium | reverse complement strand
TCCCCCCTCCGGCGCAAGTCTCAGGGAGGCGTCCATACGCCGCAGCGGGCCGTTCAGGAACAACCGCCGCTGAAAAAAATACTGCTCCGCCACCCATTCAACAGGCAGTTCCTCCCATTGAATGTCAAACCTCGCCACCCTGCCCTGCGCCACGCGTCTGACGGACCCGTCTGGTTGCGGGGTTTCGGTCAGCTCGTAACGGGGCAGGCCGGACATCTCGTTGAAGCGCTCGGTATCCGACAGGATGGGCCATAATCTGCCGGGCGGATGGCTGAGGCTCAGACGCCATTCCCCGCACAGTTCAGAGATCATCAATAGGTTCCGCCCTGTGCCCGTGATTCAGCGGACCATTCCCGGCGCCAAAACCCGGGGCAGTCCGCATCGCCTGCTGCACATAGCCGCAGGCGCGCCGCACCGCAGGCCCCAGAGGCATTCCCTGAGCAAGACCCGTCGCTATCGCCGCCGCCAGGGTGCAGCCCGTGCCATGGGTGTGTACCGTACGGATGCGGGGATGGCGCAGGAATTCATGCCCATGCCGGTCTATCAGCAGATCGCATATCTCCGCCCTCTCTTCTGGCAGATGTCCGCCCTTGAGCAACACGGCGTCCGCACCCATCTCCAGCAGCGCCTCTCCAGCACCCAGCATCTGCGCCTCGCTGCTGAAAACGCTGCTCCTC
>DMKG01000158.1 GCA_003454415.1 Alphaproteobacteria bacterium | reverse complement strand
GTCTATTCCGCCACCAAGCACATCGATGGCCAGGGACGCTGCCTGGGCGGGGTGATCCTTGGAAAGAAATCCTTCATAGAGGAAGAGGTGAAACCGCTTTTGCGGCATCTGGGCCCGGCGCTGTCGCCGTTCAACGCATGGGTGATGCTGAAATCGCTGGAGACGCTGGATCTGCGGGTGCGCGAACATTCCCGAAACGGCGCGCGCATCGCCGATTTCCTGGGCCAGCTGCCCGGAATTACGAATGTGCTTTATCCTGGACGCAAGGATCATCCGCAGCATACGCTCGCCATGGCGCAAATGGAGATGGGGGGAAATATCGTCGCGTTCGATGTGGACGTCCCCGGCGGGCCGGATGCGAAAAGGGGGGCGGCGTTCCGTTTTCTGAACGCCCTGCAGGTGGTGAAGATCAGCAACAATCTGGGGGACGCCAAAAGCCTGATCACTCATCCCGCCAGCACTACCCATTACCGGCTGAGTATGGAAGCCCGTGAGGAGCTGAATATCACCGAGGGCAGCCTGCGCATTTCCGTCGGTCTGGAGGATATGGCGGATATCGAGGCGGATCTGGCCCAGGCGGCCGCCTGCATCAGGGGCTAATAATGGACGGGCTTCATTTCGGGCCTCTTTTGCGTTAGGTTCGCTGCGGCGCGAACAGGAGACTAAGCCGATGTATGAGAGCATCACCCACGGGATCCGGGTAGCGGTGGAGCCGGTTTACCTGGCGGATCAGTCGGATCCCGCCCAGAACCGTTATGTCTGGGCCTATCGGGTCGTGATCAGCAACCATGGCGCGCACACGGTGAAATTGCATAGCCGTTACTGGCGGATCACCGATGCCACGGGCCGCGTACAGGAAGTGCGCGGCGAAGGGGTTGTCGGCAAACAGCCGGTGCTGGCGCCGGGGGAAAGTTTCGAATATTCCAGCGGCGCGCCCTTGCCAACCCCCTCTGGTTTTATGGGGGGCGCCTATCAGATGCAAACCGGCGAGGGGGAGCAATTCGACGTGGAAATTCCCACCTTCTCCCTGGACAGCCCGCATTATCCCCTGACCGTCAACTGAACGGAACGCCCCGCCGCGATGTTTGATCTGCGCCCCATGATGCGGGTGATCGGTTATATGCTGATCACGCTTGGCGGGGCGATGCTGATCCCTGCGCTGTTTGACTTCGCCAGCGACGATCCAGACTGGCGCGGTTTTTTACTTTCCTCTGCGCTTACGCTGTTCGCTGGCCTCGCCCTCTATCTGGCGGGGGGCGGCGCGCCTGCGCAGAACGCCGCGCTGAACCTGCGTCAGACCTTTTTACTGACCGTGGTGTCATGGATAGTGGTGGCGGCGTTCGCCGCCCTGCCTTTTTATTTTGCCAAAGTCCACCTCAACGCCACCAACCCTTTTTTTGAATCCGTTTCAGGTTTCAGCACGACCGGCTCGACGGTGATCGTGGGGCTGGATAGCGCCGGGCGGGGCACCCTGTTATGGCGCGGTCTGCTGCAATGGGCGGGTGGGATAGGAATTATCGTTACCGCCATCGCCGTGATGCCCATGCTGCAGGTTGGCGGCATGCAGCTGTTTCACACAGAATCCTCCGACATCTCGGAAATTAAACTACTGCCGCGCATCGGTCAGATGGCGCGTACTATCGGTTTGATTTACTTGGGGATTTCTTTTGCCTGCGCCCTCTCTTACTGGCTGGGGGGCATGACCGCCTTCGAGGCGGTAGTGAACATGATGGGCACGGTTTCAACCGGCGGCTTCGCCACGTCCGATAAATCCTTCATGTTGTGGGACAGTCCGGTAATTGAAGCGGCAGCGATCCTTTTCATGTTTGTCGGCGCGCTTCCGCTCATGCTGTTCTGGCCGTTGCTGAGGGGGAAGCCAGGGCCGCTGCTGGGCGATTCCCAGGTGCGCGCCTTTACCGCCATAACGGTTGTGGCAATTGGAATGCTGACCCTGTTTCAGTTGGCCGAAGGCATCAATACAGATTGGCGGGCCTTCCGTTATGCCGCGTTCAACACGGTTTCAGCCATCACCGGAACCGGCTTCATGAATACGGATTATGGCCTATGGGGGCCGTTTGCGACCGTATTTTTCATTGTGTTCATCCTGCTCGGGGGGTGTTCAGGCTCTGCTTCCTGCGGACTGAAGATTTTCCGCGTGCAGGTGCTGTATCTGGCGGTGCTGAAACAGGTGAAACGGCTGATATATCCGAACGGGGTGTTCATCGCACATTACAATAACCGGCCCCTGTCCGACGCCGCGATCAGTTCCGTCACAGGATACATGTTTTTATTTTTTCTGACCTTCATTATCTCCGGATCAATCCTGAGCGCGACCGGGCTGGACATGACCACGGCCTTTTCAGCAGTCGCTTCAACCCTTGCAAATGCCGGGCCCGGGATGGGAGCCATTGTTGGCCCGGCGGGCAATTATTCAACCCTTGACCCTCTGCAAATATGGATTCTGTCCATTAACATGCTGCTGGGAAGGCTTGAATTGCTGACGATTTATGTCCTGTTCCTGCCCCGTTTCTGGCGGAAATAGACGGCCCTGCTTTTCTCCCCCCATCCCGCGCCCATTTTGTCGCGTTTGGGAATTACCTGCCGGCTTTTCTTTCCTCCAGCAGCCAGTAGGCGGCCCACATTCGCTGGGAGGCTGTAAAAAGGGTGAATACGCTCAGAATATAGATCGCGGCTTCCAGAAAGCCCGCCATCAGCGCCACCGAAATCAGCAACAGCCGCTCAAAGCGCGAGGCGAGGCCGCTCGATCCTGGCAGGCCCAGAGATTCCGCACGCGCCCGTACGTAGCTGACCAGAAAGGATCCCAGCAGCGCCAGCACTACAAACCCCGCAGCGGCGGGTTTGCCGCTGGCGGCGAAGTGATAGGCAATGGCGGCGAAAAGCACGCCTTCCGCAATCCGGTCAAAGGTGGAATCCAGCAGGCCGCCAAATTCCGTGCTCTGA
>DMKG01000090.1:2151-2580 GCA_003454415.1 Alphaproteobacteria bacterium | reverse complement strand
CATCACTGGCTGATCCTGCACGGACGTTATGTGTGCAAGGCGCGCAGGCCCGATTGCGCCCAATGCGTTGTCCGCGATCTCTGCCGTTTCGAGGACAAGACCGCCTAGTTAAGAATGAAAAACGGCTAACCAGCCGCCGCCGCGTTGCGCGCCGCCAGCGCGCTGATGCATTGGTGGGGATCGGGGTCTTTTCCACCATCGCGCGCGCTGATTTCAGCATGGGAAACTTCTGATCCTCCGTTCCCGGATGGATATAGAAACAGAAATAATACGCAATCGGCGTGGGTGTATTGCCAGAATTCGGCAGAAGGCTCCTGGCGGCTGAGATCGGGTTTTCCCAGCAGGCGCTCGACAGTCCGGCTATTCTGCCCCACCAGGTCTTCGACCGAATAACCGGCGGCGGCCCCCGATTTCGGTGCGGCCCCAGGT
>DMKG01000090.1:1544-1918 GCA_003454415.1 Alphaproteobacteria bacterium | reverse complement strand
GAACCGGCGGCGGCCCCCGATTTTGGCGCGGCCCCGGGCGGCGCGGTAAGGATCTCGGGAAGTTTCTGCTGCTCCACCTTTCCCTGGGGAGCTTTGCCCACCACGGGCCCGGCAATCGGAAGTGCGATCCGCGCCGTGCTGCGCGCCGGCCTTGGCCTCGGCGTGTTCCAGGATTGCAAGGAAGGCGCGCGCAGTTTGACAGTGGTTCCTGCAGAGGGGGCAGGCGCAGGTCTGGGCGCGGCGCGGGAAATGCCGGCGGCCGGCGCTGGAAGCGCGGCGATGACGGGAACCGGGGCCGGGGGCGCGGAAGACATATCCTGCCGGCCCGGCGCCGCATCCTTGTTTCTGCCACCTTTTTTCTGATCCTTCCACGG
>DMKG01000090.1:1104-1326 GCA_003454415.1 Alphaproteobacteria bacterium | reverse complement strand
TCCACGGCCACCAATCCGGCTGCTTGAGCCTGGAAAGCTCAATTTTTGGGAAGGGGTTATGGTTATCGGAAGCGCAGGCTGCAAGCGAGGCTTGCGCAAGGCCTGTCACGAGCACTATCCGCAATCCGCAGATCAGGTATTGCCGAATCATCTGTTTCAGAATCCGAAATCAGCATATACCCTTATGCGCCTATTTCACCGCCCCGATCAAGCCCGTTGACA
>DMKG01000090.1:0-781 GCA_003454415.1 Alphaproteobacteria bacterium | reverse complement strand
GTCGGCATCGGCAACGCCATCGTGGATATCATCAGTCAGTGCGGGGATGACTTCTTGCGCCGGAACGATATCCCCAAGGGCGGTATGCGTCTGATCGATGCGCAGGAAGCCACCCGGCTCTACGGGAACATGGGGCCGGGCGTTGAAAGTTCTGGCGGATCCGCTGCGAATACGATTGCGGGGCTGGCCGCCCTTGGGGGTAAAACCGGTTTCATCGGCAAGGTGCAGCAGGATGAACTGGGCCAGGTGTTCGCCCATGATCTGCGGTCCATGGGGGTGCGTTTCGCCACACCCGTGGTGCGGAGCACGGCGCCCACCGGGCGATGCCTGGTTCTGGTGACGCCGGACGCGCAGCGCTCCATGAGCACCTTTCTGGGGGCGGGACAGGAACTGCATCCCGATGACGTCGACCCGAAATTTATCGCTTCGGCCGAAATCACCTATCTCGAAGGTTATCTATGGGATCCGCCCCACGCCAAGGCCGCTTTCCGCAAGGCCATGACGGCGGCCCGCGCCGCCAGGAGACGGGTCGCGATGAGCCTTTCGGACGCCTTCTGCGTGGAGCGTCACCGCACGGAATTTCGGGAACTGACGGAAAATGGCGTCGATATCCTGTTCGCCAATGAGGCGGAAATCATGTCCCTGTACCAGTGCCGGACCTTTGACGACGCCTTGCAGGCGGCGCGCGGCAAATGCCCCGTTCTGGCGCTGACCAGGTCCGAAAAGGGTTCGGTGATCCTCGCCGGCGATGAAGTGCATGTGATCGAGGCGGTGAAGCCAG
>DMKG01000263.1:26145-26350 GCA_003454415.1 Alphaproteobacteria bacterium | reverse complement strand
TGCGCCAGCAGGGGAACGAACGGATCGTAGTAGTCAACCACGGCGCCGCGGTCCTCCATTTCCTGCATAAGCACGAGAGCCGGAGATTCGCGCATATCCTCGACATTTTTCTTGTAGGCAACCCCCAGCAGTAAAATCCGCGCGCCGCGGAGCCCAAGGGATTTCCTGTCGCTCAACTCCCGCACCAGCCGGTCGATGACCAGAT
>DMKG01000263.1:13168-25857 GCA_003454415.1 Alphaproteobacteria bacterium | reverse complement strand
GCCTTCCAGGTCAGATAGAACGGGTCTATGGGAATGCAATGCCCGCCCAGCCCCGGTCCAGGATAAAAGGGCATGAACCCGAATGGCTTGGTCTTGGCTGCTTCGATCACTTCCCAGATATTGATCCCCATGCGGTCATAGACATGCTTCAACTCGTTCACCAGCGCGATATTCACGGAACGAAAGATGTTTTCCATCAGCTTCACCGCCTCGGCGGTAGCAGCGGTTGACACCGGAATGACGCGTGGCACGAAGCCGTCATAAAACGCGCAGGCGAGCCGGAGCGCCTGCTCGCTATCCGCGCCAACGACTTTCGGAATGCCGGAAGTCTTGTATTGCGGATTGCCGGGATCTTCGCGTTCCGGTGAGAAGGCGAGAAAGAAATCCCTGCCCGATTGCAGACCGCTCTCTTCCAGTATGGGACGCATCACCTCTTCCGTAGTGCCCGGATAGGTGGTGGATTCCAGCACCACCAGCTGGCCGGGCCGCAGCCGCCGGGAGATCGCTCCGGCGCTGCTCACGATATAGCTGAGATCTGGTTCACGATGCGCATTCAATGGCGTCGGCACACAGATAAGAATGATGTCCGGCTCATCGAGGCGCAAAAAATCGGCGGTGGCCTGAAAACGTTTCCTGCGCACCATTTCCGTGAGGGTTTCGCTCGAAACACTGCCGATATTGGAAAGGCCCTGATTGAAATTTTCAACCTTATCCTCCGCCACGTCGAAGCCGAGGATACGAAAGCCGCTGCCCGCAACAGCCGCGGCCAGCGGCAGGCCCACATAACCAAGACCAATAATGCCGATCAGCGACTCTCGCGCCGCAATCTTTTCAGCGAGCCGGTCGCCAAGAGCCGCGCAGACAGCGTCCATGGCTAGCCCCCCACCCTCATAAGGCCACGGCGAGGCGCCACAGCCTCGCACAACGCATCACAGATGCGCGCCGCCGCATCCTCCGGCATATAGGGATGCATGGGAAGGCTCAGGACACGGGCGGACACTTTCTCGCTCACAGGCAGCGAGCCTTTTCCTTCGCCATAAGCGGCATAGGCGGGTTGCAGATGCATGGGACAGGGATAATAAATCTGGGTCGGGATTCCCGCAGCGCCGAGGGCCGCCTGAATTTCATCGCGCGCGTCAAGCTGGAGCGTATATTGCGCCCAGGCGGACACATACCCCTCAGGCCGCGCAGGGACGGTGACATGATCTGACAGTCTTGCGTCATAATACCGGCTCAACGCCTCGCGTCTGCCGCGCTCTTCCTCCAGCGCCTTCAGTTTCACCAGCAGGATTGCGGCCTGCAGCGTATCCAGCCGCGCATTCATGCCGATATGGACGATATCATATTTCGCCTTGCCTGTTCCATGGGCGCGCAGAGAGCGCAGTTTTTCCGCCATCTGCCCGTCACTGGCGAAGACCGCACCGCCATCGCCATAGCAGCCGAGCGGCTTCGCCGGAAAGAAACTGGTGGCGGTCAGCGGCGCCAGGCCGCCCACCCGGACGCCCTCTATGGCGCCGGAAAGGCTCTGCGCCGCATCTGCGATAACCTGCAGACCATATTCCTGGGCGATCTCTGATATACGCGGATAATCCGCGGGCAGACCGAACAGATCGACGGCGACCACCGCCCTGGGTCTGAGGCCATGGGTCGCGCGGATGGCGCGGGAAAGATCTTCCGTATCAAGATTGAAGGTGTCTTCCCTTACATCCACGAAAATCGGAGTGGCCCCCAGAAGCAGAACCACCTCCGCAGTAGCGGTAAAGGTAAAAGCCGGCACATAGACGGCGTCCCCCGGACCAACCCCCAACGCCAACAGCGACAGCATCAGCGCATCAGTGCCATTGGAAACCCCGATGACATGCCCGGCTCCGGTATATGCGGCAAGGGCGCGCTCGAATTCCGCTACTTCCGGACCCAGAATGAACTGCCCGTGATCCAGCACTCTGTGAATGCCGGCGTCAATTTCTGTTTTCAGCCGCGCGTACTGCGCCTTCAGATCGAAAAAGGGCAGCGCGCCGTTCGTCATCCCGCCACCTGTCCACGCATGGGTTTCGCCTTCCGCTTTTCCTTCAGCCGGAGGCCGCCGGAATCTTCCTCATACTGCTCGCCGGTGCGGGGACAGCGGAGATCAGGCCCAAGACGCTCCCCGCTGCGGCTGACCCAGCCAATGCGCCGCGCCGGATTGCCGGTCATCAGCGCATGATCCGGCACGGAACGCGTCACCACGGCGCCCGCCCCGATCATCGCGTAAGCGCCGATTTCATTCCCGCATATGATAGTGGCGTTCGCACCGATGGAGGCGCCGCGGCGCACCAGTGTAGGGGCGTATTCGTCCTTCCGTTCTATATGCGCGCGGGGGGTCAGCACATTGGTGAACACCATGCTGGGGCCGCAGAAGACGTCATCCTCCAGCGTCACGCCCTTGAACACGGAAACATTGTTCTGCAACTTGCATCCATTGCCGATGATAACCTCCGGCCCCACCGAACAATTCTGGCCCAACACGCAATTCCCGCCGATACGGCTCCCGGCCAGAATATGCGAGAAATGCCAGATCCTGGCGCCGGCGCCAATCTGCACATCCGCATCAATGACGGCGGTTTCGTGCACGAAATAACCGGCCGGCGGTTTGCGCTGGGGCTGGGCCTCAAACCGGATGGATTCGCCGCTTTCCATCGACGACTGCGCCGCATTGAGCACGCGAAGCACCCGCATCGCCTCCGCCGCATCTGTGCGGGGCTGGCGGCGGGCTGAGATGCAACCGATGAAATGATCGATTTCGGCGCCCAGGGGTTCAACTTCATGCAGCCTGACGGGCGCGCCCCCATCCTTGCTGGCCACGGGTATTCCGTCTTTCCATTCCACTGCATGCTTGTAATGCACCAGCTTGCTTTGCCAGGGCTGTCCGTCATCGAAAAGCAGCATGCCCTTATCGCCGACCACTACCAGTTTCTGCTCCTTTACGGGATGCAGCCAGGACACATAGATATGTCCGCTGAGACCGGAGCGGAATTCCAGATGGGTCATGGTGGTGTCGGCGATACGTTTGTGCAGAAAGGCCTGGCCGGTCGCCCAGATGCTTTCCGGCATTTCACCCGCCAGAGCCAGGATCATGGAAAGGTCATGGGGGGCGAAGCTCCACAGCACGTTTTCCTCCCGCCGCAGCTTTCCCATATTCAGCCGGTTTGAATAGACATACCGCAACTGCCCGAGTTCCCCGGCATCCACCATCTCCTTGAGTTTGAGAAAGGCGGGATGATAGTGCAACAAATGGCCGACCATGAGAATGCATTTGCGCGCCGCTGCGAGCGAGGCAAGCTCCACCGCGTCTTCGATTTCCAGCGCGATGGGCTTTTCCACAAAGACGTCCTTGCCGGCCCACAGAGCGTCCCGGGCAAGCTGATAATGGGTTTCCGCCGGGGTGGCGATAACGCAGGCTGTGAAATCCTCCCGCCCCAGCGCTGGCTCGGGCGACGTCATATGCAACGTGGAGTAGTGACGGGCCAGAGCTTCCGCTTCCGGCGCCGGATCGATAATCGCGCCGAGCACTTTCTTCTCCGCCAGCACCCGCGCGAGGTTCCGGCCCCAATAACCACACCCTATCAGGGCGATCCTGGCCGGTTTTGTGATATTCGGAGCCACTGGAAACCTCTTTCAGGCTGTCGCGCCGCGCCTGGATTTTTCCACCGCCAGCGCCATCATCCTGAATCTAGCGTTAAATGGTATGCAGAAAGTTAAAAAGCGCGCCGATTTCCAGGAGACGCCGGCAATATCCAGCCGCCACCCAGAACGCGGGCGCTCTGTCCCGCCTCGTAAATCACACAGGCCTGACCCGGGGCAACCGCCTCTTCAGGATGATGCAGCTTAATCGTTGCAAAACCGGAATCATCTGCGAAAAGTATGGCGGGAACCGGTTTTCGGGCGGATCGCACCCTGACCTCGACCTCCATGCCCTGGGGCGAAATCTCCTCCCCGAGCCAGTTCATCTCGCGTATGCGCAATTCGGAACTCAACAGCGCCTCACGCGGGCCCACGATCACCTGGCGCTTGCCGGCGTCCAGTCGCAGGACAAAAAGCGGCTCGCCACCCGCCACCCCAAGACCACGACGCTGCCCTACCGTATAATGAATGACCCCCTGATGGCGCGCCAGAACACGGCCGTCCAGATGAACGATATCCCCTGGCTGCACCGCGCCGGGCCGCAATTTCTCGATCACGCCGGCATAGCCGCCCTCAGGCACGAAACAGATATCCTGACTGTCCGGTTTGTCCGCCACCGGCAGATCAAACCGCGCGGCTAGCGCGCGGGTTTCATCCTTCCCCAGGTCCCCCAGGGGAAAACGCAAATAATCAAGCTGGGCGCGCGTGGTGGCGAACAGGAAATAGCTCTGGTCGCGCCCGGCGTCTGCCCCCCTGTGCAGTTGGGGGCCGTCATCCCCTATCACGCGGCGCACATAATGTCCGGTGATGAGCGCTGCCGCGCCGAGATCGCGCGCCACCTGCAGAAGATCTGTGAATTTAACCGTCTGATTGCACTTGATGCATGGGACAGGGGTTTCCCCCGCCAGATAACTGTCGGCAAAATCGTCCATCACCGCCTGGGAAAAGCGGCTTTCATAATCCAGAACATAATGCGGAATCCCGATCTTTTCGGCCACCTGGCGGGCGTCATAGATATCCTTTCCCGCACAGCATGCGCCTTTCCGGGAAATGGCTGCGCCGTGATCATAGAGCTGCAGGGTCACGCCGACCGTATCGAAGCCCTGCTCCCGGGCAAGGGCCGCAACAACGGAAGAATCCACACCGCCAGACATGGCGACGGCGACCCGCGCCCCGCGCGGGATACCGTGAAATGCTGTTGACCTGAATTCTATTCGCCCGGACATGCCGTTTAAATATAGACCCGCAGCGGGCGCGGCAAGAGCCGTGATTTACCGCAGGAAGTTCAACAGGCTAAGCTGAGAGAGCTGGCGCACCAGATTATAGGAGGCCTCAACCGACAGCTTGTCCTGGTTCAGCCTGGATATGGCCTCCGCCATATCCACCTCGGAAATATCCGCAATCAATTGCTTGTTGACCGTTATCAGCTCTTCATTGCGCTTGGTGACCGATTCAATACGTTCGCCCACAAAACCGTTGGCGGCCTGTAACCGGGTGATATTGTCCATTGCGGCGTCCAGCGCCGTGACTTCCGCCTGCAAGGCGGCCTGATCCGCCGGCGTCAGATATTGGCCGATAGGGGTGGCGTTATCATATTCGGCGATGCGCTTTATGGACGCCATCAGATCCTTGCCAATGTCATCGGCAAGCAGCCCATACTCGATAACCTGATTCTGCTCCAGGCGAACCTGCGCCTTCTGCGAATTGTTCTGGAAAAAATCTTCAATTGGAGCCGCCACAACGGAAAGCGCGCTCAGATCCGCCGCAGAGAATGGCTGAACATCCGTGAGAGAACCTGCGAAAAGATATCTTCCCCCAACCCGGTTGTTGAGCGCAGCTTTTGAAGAAGCGAATGCGTTTTCAAGATCCACCTTCACCGTCCGGCCGCTATTATTCGCCAAAGCGCTTAACAGGCTGTCGCGCAATGACTTTGCCGCATCATATACAGCCGAAAGATTGACATTCTGAAGATCGACCTGCGCGCTTACCTGCTTTCCGGTTTCCACAAATTGCGCCGTGCGGCTCTCAAGCGCGCGGGCGCTGATCAGCGCCGCCGTCTCGCGCGCAATCCCGGCATAAGTCGACGCCTTATTTCCTGTGGCGACCTGACGCTGGGTTTCGGCCGCCTGAACCTGGCCTTTAAGCATCTGTGTGATCAGCGACTGCTGCTGGCCAAGCGTGGAGATTCTCGTCATGGTTCTCTCTCCGGATTTTAATTCTTCAGCTGACTAAACAGCTTCAAGCAGTATGTTGAATATCTCCTGCGCCGCCTTGATCATTCTGGCGGAAGCGTTATAGGCGTTCTGAAACAATATAAGATTGGCCAGTTCCTCATCGAGGTTGACGCCCGAAACATCATTGATCTGACTGGTAATTTCGTCATAAACGCTGGAACGGTCCAGCCTGACGTTTTCGGATTGGGCTGCAAGCCGCGCCGCATTCGAGAGAAGCTGCCCGCTATAGTCACTTAAGGTGGCGGAAAATCCCGGAATATTTCCTGCCGAGTCAAAATTCACTACCTTACCATCAAGCTGATAGAGCGCCAGCGCCCCACGGTTATCGGACACGCCAAGCGCGGAAACGCCCGGAGCGGTCACATCGAGTTTGGCCAAAGCCAGCCTTGAGTTGTTTGTGGCAATATCACTCCGCACCGCCATGCCGGTGGCCTGAAGCTGGCGCGCGCCAGGGCCAATCCCGAAGAGAGAGGAGAATCCAAGCCCGGTCCCCCCCCGGTCCGTCGTGTCGCTGACGGAAAACAGCGTGCTGTTTTCACTGCCAGGCGCAAGGGTCTGTTTAAGCGCGCCCTGCGCGTCAAGCGAAAAGCTCACCTGCGGGCCCAAACCGGCGTTCAATTGTGTAATCAAATCCCCGATCGTTGTTCCGGCGACGGTCATGGTGAAGTCGCGCACAACCCTGCCAGCAGGATCAATTACTTTAAGCTGGACGGTAGAGCCCAGTGTGAATCCATGCGCCGACGCGGCTGTAAGTCCTGTCTGGTAATGCGCGGGAGCGTTGGCGCTGACGAGATCATTCATACCAAAGAAATGCGCAAATCCGCGGCCAGCGCGGCCGCTGGGATTGGCGGCGTCCTGAACCATGGCGACCCCATGAGCGGGGTTGGCCGCGCTCAGGGTCATCACGCCATTTGTGAATGTCAGACTGCCATTCGCGCCAAGCCCTGTATTGATAGCGGCGACAGCATCGGCAATCGTCGCGCCGGCGAAAGCCACGGGCGCGCCGCCATTTACCCTATACTGATTTGCCCCGAAATCAGCCTCCACGGTAACGACCGTTTTGCCGCTCGCATCGACAATGCTGAAATTGCTTAGGCCGGAAAAACCATGCGCGTCAGAACCCAATAGACCGGTATTGCGCCCCACGAGCTGATTGGGGGGCGGGACAGCGCTGCTGTCATTGTGGACCGCATTCAGAATATCGGCCAGTTTTGCGGCGAGTTCCCCTACTTCCTCCGCAATATCCGGCAATGTCACATCCCGCATCTGCAGCAAACCGCGCAACTCCCCGGACTGGATATGAGATTCGAAAGGAGAGCCTGTTGGGCTGACTGCGCCCGTATATAAATTGACATCATGCAAAGTGATGCGGGGAAAAATCGTATCCGGACCTACCGCTGATCCCGCATCATATTTCAGCTCTTTCCGGTTAACAGATACAAGGAAGGTCCCGTCCGAGGTGGAGACATGCACCTGACCATCCGCCTGTGGAGAAAGCCTGATATCGATTATACCTGAGAGCTGGTTCAAAGCTTTCTGGCGCTGGTCGATTAGCGCATTCGCGTCGGCATTCTGCACTGTGGCGGAAACGATCTGCTTATTCAGATCGTGAATATTTTTCAGCAGATCATTTACCACGCCAATCCTGGAAAAGACGTCCCTATCCGCGTCTTCACGAATTTGCTGTATGGAGCCCGCCAGCTTGCCAAACTCATCCAGGGCAAGCTGTATGCCATTTATTGCCGACAGGCGTCGTACAGACGAGGCGGGATCTAGTTGCAGGTTGGCGATGCTTTCAAACATCAAATCCATTTTGGCGGCAATGGATCCGTCAGAAGACGGATCTCCAAATACCGATTGGAGACGGTCATGCAGTTTCGCAACGATTTCCGCCTCTTTAGCGCTGGAAGCAGCCTTGTAGGATTCCCGTTCCAGAAAACTGTTGGCGATCCGTCTGATTTCAGAAATATCGACTCCGCCGAAAGAGCGGGTCTGAAACTCTGTCTCCCGCCTGGCGTAATCCGGATTATTCACATTGGTGATGTTCGAGGACGTAGTGCGGATCGCTACCTGACTGGCTTTCAGGCCGCTTACGGCATTTCCTAAAATTTCAATACCTGACATATGAATATCCTTTCCCGCCGTCCTATACGCAAGCTTGATGCCAAAATTCCGGATACATACAAGTCCATGAAATCACGTAATTTTTCTGAATGCAGGGTGCAGGCTGGATCCCATGACAGCGGAGTGGGGAAAAAGCTTCCCCGTCAGCTCTATTTTCCCGGCTATCTTTGCCGGTTGATCAGACCCGCCAAAAATAAATCCGGCAATGGTCCGCCATGCACCGCCATTCCTGATATTTGAAAAACTGGCCCGCTGTTTGCAAGCCCGTGCATGTCTGCAGCAGCCATGTAAGGCGTGCTGCCGAAAGTGAATGGATCATAGATGGAATCGGCGATAAATTTTTTTCCTCAGTTTGCCTCTGGCCTGGGCGGACTTATTTCTGCTGGCAAATTGCAAGCGGGCAACTCCGTCTTATCCATAACCACTCCTTCCAACATACAGGGCGTTGGCGGCTTATCCTCCGGCGTTGCGGAAAATTTCAATAACCTGCTTACTGTTCTCCAGAGTAATGCTCCGATTGCGGAAAGTCTCCCTGTCACCGCCAACCCTTTACTGGCCGGACAGAAAAAACTGGCTTACCGATCCGCGCTCGAAATCATCAGCGGCTCATCCTTGCCGGCAGCGCCTCTTAACAGGACAACCTATAATGCCTTGCCAGGGACTGCTGTATCTGGCGAACATCATCCCACAACGGCCGCCACCCGTTCCGATAGCGCCCCCTCGCACCCTGCCCCAATGACAGGTCAGGGCTGGCCAGTTTCTGAATTGGTTTCAATCTTAACCCCGCCGGCCAACGCTCCGGCAACAAACGATGGGGACGGCGCTTCTGAAATAACGGAAGCTAAAACAGACCTGTCTGTAAACAGGCAAAGTCAAAGTCTTCCCTATCATGGTTTGGAAATCATTCCTATGTCGCTTGAGCAGAGTTCCCCCTCGCTGATCACGCAAACGGAACCTGCATCGAAACTGACTGATGACGCAACGCTCGCAGAAAACCACAATAAAGGTTCGGGTGCGGGTCTCGCGCTTTCCCGGCCGAATGAAATAAATGCCGTCAGCAATGAACCTTTATCGCCCACCGTTATTTCTGGCGGAACAGGAATGACGGCCTCGAATTCCGCTGAACAGAAACCGGAGACCACCGGAAAAGAGCCGGCCAACATTCTGACGAACATATCTGCGTCGGAAAGATCTGTTGACCCTGCGGCGCAGAATCAGGGCGTGGCCGGCGCCCTTGCGGGGAAGCTGTCACAGCAACCCACTCCTCGTCCAAATATCCGGAATTTATCGCCGGCCGCTGATTCAACCACCCCCACCGCAGGGACTGGAACCTTGTCTCAGGCGCAGGCGGATTCTACTACAGGCGCGCAACCAGGGACCAAAACAGAGGCTCAGGACAGTCAACCCTCTGACGCGTCAGGTCAGACCGCCGCCAACTCTGCCCTCAGCCCAAGGCCAGAACCCCTGAAATCTGAAACGCAGGCCGTGCAGGCCAATTCTTCCGGACAGACGGCTAACGCTTCCCTGACCTCCATTACGGCGCCCCTGATTACGGCGGTAAATTCATCACCCGACATAGCGGACGCCAATCTGGCCGGACAGACCCAGGAAGAAGAACAGCAAATAACGCCAGCGAAGAACGGTCAGACAGATTCAGCCGTTCTGAAAGACCGGTCAGAGATTGCCTCCGCCCAAACAGCCGCCGCCTCTTCTGCGCCAAAGTCAGCGCAGAACGCCGCCACTATGCAGAACACGTCTGCGGATGGCCAGAATTTCGCGCAAACTCTTACGCCCCAGTATTCCGCGCCAGCACATGCGAACCCGAGGAGAGAGGAAGTATCATCCGCCGAGCAGGCAAATCCCGTTGAGGTGGGAAACGCGCTGGTCGTGGAAAGACAGGAAGCCATCCGCACCCAAGTTGCCGGACCTGGGCAACGGCCCGACGTTCCTTCTCATCCCGCCAGTCCGCCAATACGCGACATTGTCCTGAATATCGTTCAGCACGCTGACAACGGCGTCAACCGTTTTCAGCTACGGCTGGACCCGCCAGAACTTGGCCGTGTAGAGGTGCGGATGGAAATCTCGGCAGAAGGTAAATTGACTGCCGTGATCGCTGTGGAGCGCCCGGAAACGCTTGATCTGCTGCAGCGCGATGCGCGCGCACTTGAGCGCAGCCTGGAAGAGGCTGGACTCAAGACAGGAAACAACTCCCTGAGTTTCTCTCTGAAAGGAGGAAGACAGGAATATCATGAGCAGGAACCCTCCGGCATGGGCCGTCTACGCAACGACTCCCCGTTAGCTGATGACCATGATGGATCCCCACCGTCTGCGAGTTACCGCTTCGCAAGCCGCGCCGTCAATATAACGATATAGGGTATAAGGAAATGGCCATATCTGGTTTGTCCCCAGCAACACATTTTGATCCGAACAACCCGACTTTGGCTTCGGTTGATAACGCTTCGCCGTCCGCTGTCAAAGCAGACATCGACGCATCTGGAAACGCTCTGAACAAGCTCGCAAATGATTTTGATAACTTCCTGACCCTGCTGACCACCCAGCTTCAAAATCAGGATCCACTTCAGCCTATGGATTCCAAGGAGTTCACAAGTCAGCTTGTGCAGTTCACATCTGTTGAGCAGGCAATCCAGTCGAACAAGAATCTGGAAAAGCTGATCGCACTGACAGGCGGCAATACGTCTAGTGCAGCCTTTGGGTATATCGGGAAGGAAATAAAAACCAGCAACAGCAGCACGAATCTTGCTGGCGGCTTCGCCAAATGGTCCTACGAGGTTGATCCATCCGCAAGCAGCAGCTCGATTTCCATTCAGGACGCAAAGGGCAATACCGTGTTCATACAGGAAGGCAAGACAGGCGCAGGACTGCACGAATTTGTCTGGGATGGCAAGGACAAGAACGGCGCATCATTCCCTGATGGCGTCTACAGCCTTAGCGTCACAGCGGTTTCTTCAGACAAAAAACCCGTCAGCACTAAAGTCTTCACGACTGGCGTCGTAGATAATGTGGAGATTACCGGAGAAGAACCCACATTATTTATCGGTGGCGTCAGGGTTGGCCTCAAAGAGGTCATTGCCGTAAGCCAGGATACCTATCATTCCAGCGCCACGCTCAACTATATCGGCCGCGAAATCAGAACCATCAATCCCAGAACAAATCTGTCCGAAGGCGCAGCGAACTGGACCTATGAACTCGATCCCAATACGGCCAGCAGCACTTTGATCGTGAAAGATATGAATGGCAAATCCGTCTACGAGATTTCAGGTGAGACCGGTTCTGGCCTGCACAATTTCATCTGGGATGGAAAAGATAAAAACGGCGAACTCCTTCCCGATGGCGTCTACAGCCTGAACGTTGCCGGTCTGAACGGCATCGGCGATCCAACAGGCGCGAGAATCTATACGAGAGGGACGGTATCCAGCATCGACACCTCCTCCAATGAACCCCTGCTGATGGTCGGCGACGTAAAAGTCAGGCTGAGGGACGTTTTAACAGTAACAGAACCGGCGCCCATAGCCGCCAATGCTGCAGCAAGCATGGCCGAGGCGGAAGGATCGTAAACACATCAATCAGCGTGAACGCTCACGCTGATCAACTTCACATGGCGCGATGAAATTGCGCCGCAACAGGAAAGACGGCCGGCGCTACGAATAAGCGCCTCCCGCAAAAGGAAGAGAACATGAGCATCTACGGCGCCTTATTCAGTGGCGTATCGGGTTTGTCCGCCAACGCAAGCGCATTGGGCATTATTTCCGACAATATCGCCAATTTGAACACGATTGGCTACAAGGATACGAAAGCCCGGTTTTCCACGCTTGTGACTTCACCTGCCGGGGAACATTCATATTCACCGGGTGGAGTACAGATCACCCCAGCCCAGAACATTGACAAGCAGGGGCTGCTTCAGGCTTCAAATTCACCGACTGATCTTGCGATTACCGGAAAGGGGTTTTTCGTAACCTCCACTTCAGCGACACCCGGCCAGGGCGAATCTCTTTTTACCCGCGCCGGCTCCTTTCGCACCAATGATCAGGGATTTCTGCAAAACTCGGCAGGACATTACCTGTTCGGCTGGCCCATCGACAATCTGGGCAATCTTCCGACAAACCTCAGTGATCTGTCGGCCCTTCGTCCCATTGACATCAGCAGCCTGACCGGTACGGCGGACCCGACCACGCAAATGTCGCTGCAGGCGAATTTGAAAGCCAGCACGCCGGTTCATCCCGACGCAGGCACATATACGGTCGGACAGATCGCCGATGGAACCATCACCACTCCGGATTTTGTCCGCAGCATCCAGTTTTACGACAGCCAGGGCGGCAGCCGGACCATGAATTTCGGCTTTATCAAGACTGCGGCCAACACCTGGGCTGCTGAAGCCTATGTCACCCCGGATACGGATGTTCTTGCCGCATCGCACCCCTCTGGCCGGGTCGCCGCAGGAGATCTGATCTTCCAGACCGATGGCACTCTGGACGCCAGCACCACCTTTCCGAACCCGTCCCCAATGGTGATCAATTGGGATACAGCCACCACAGGCCTTGGCACGTCGAGCATCACCCTCGATATCGGCACAGTAGGAAGACCCGATGGGATAACCCAGTTCGCCACCAATTCTGTATTGTCCGCCGCCTCCATCAATGGCGCGGTATTCGG